>CAURHZ010000006.1:0-19066 GCA_963524345.1 uncultured Streptococcus sp. | reverse complement strand
GTTGTTCTTCTAGCCTTTTCTTCTCTTCCTCTTTTTGTTTCTTCTCAGCTTCCTTAGCCTCTTGTTTGGCTTTTTCCTCAGCCTCCATGATTAATTTATCCGCCACAGTGTAGCTGTAAATTCCAGCTTCCATGTCAATCACACTCGGTTCTGACAATTGTGGCTTAATCTTACTGTAATATGGCAGCTTCTTACTCATTTCAGATAGGGGAACCAAAACTTCGTCCGAATCATTCATAGTCAATCGAATTAAATCAGAAGTGACCTTGCTTGGGGCTAGTTCCACCTTTTGGATAGCCGCCTTGAGTTCTGGACTAATTTGAGAAAGTTCTGAGGTAAAGGTCTTGATTTGTTGGCTGTCATTAAAGAGAACTGATATATAAGTTTCTGGCAGACTCACCAAACTTACCGAACTGGTCTCAAGCTGACCACTTGAAAGGATTGGATAATGACTTTCTCCAGAAACATAGTAGGCTACAATATCAAATTCCTTGACCTTGATAGTAAACTTGGTTGGAAATTGATAGACAAGCTGAGCTGATTCAACCCAATAGTTAGACTTGATCTGCTCTTCATATTTTACCTTATCTAGCAGAAGGTTAATCGTATAATCCGAATCCTGAATGCCTGAAGCCTGTCGAATATCATCAGCTGTACTTTGCACTGTTCCCTCAACACGAATATCCTTCATGGTTGCATAAGGGCTGAGCAAGTATGCAGAGACAACCAATAAAAGCAGACTTAGAAACAAAATCGAGATAGCCCGCCAGATATGAACTCCTGGAATTTTCGGTTTAGCCGGTTTTTCCTTTACAGGCTTTTTCTCTATTTTTTTATCCTGTTTATTCTGTTTCTTTGGCTCTTTGGATTTTGGTTCTTCTTTGGGTACTTCTTTTTTGACGTCTTCTGACTCTTCTACTTTTTCTTCAGTATCATCCTTAGCTGATTTTGGGTCCTTGGGATTAGATTCACTCTTCTGGTTCTCAGTTTCATCTGACTCTTCGGATTTTGAAGCCATTCGAGCTTGTCTTTCCTTTTCCTTCTCCTCAGCTAGGGCCGCCTCTTCCTCAGCCTTCTTTTTTAGATATTCTTGGTTGCGTTTCTGCCATTCTGATAACTCTTTAAATTCTTCGAGGATTTCTTTGCCCTCTTTTTTCTTATCTTTTGACATTTACTTTCCTTATGATAAATCTTTTTTCAACAATTGATAAAAATCTGCTAGAGATTTCAATTCCTTAGAAGCCTTCATCTTGGCTTGATAGTCTTCCTTGTGACTTAGTAAGTGAGAAAGCTTCTCTTCTAAACTGTCCAAGGTCAAATCGCTTTCTTGAAGCTCTTCTGCATAGCCTTTTTTTACAAAGTAGGCTGCATTTTCAATCTGGTCACCACGACTAGCTTCACGCCCAAGTGGCACAATGACATGTAATTTTGCCATGGCCAAGAGCTCAAAAATCGTATTGGCACCACCTCGTGTCACAACTATATCAGCCAATTCCATCAAGGGTTGATAGAGACTGGTCACATAGTCAACACGAAAAAGATTTTGGCTCAACTCGTTCAGGCTAGAATCTCCAGTTAAATTGATAATATTGTAGCGCTCTGTCAGTTCTTTCTTATGGTCTGTCACCAATTGGTTAAAGACACGAGCGCCTGCAGAACCACCGACAAACAATACAGTTGGCAATTTAGGATTAAAGTGGGTTTGAATATCTACCAATTCATCTGGTTCTGGAGTTTTTTGGTCTGAAACCTTTGTCACTGCTCCCACATGCTCGACCTTAGACAAACTTGAATCTTGCTCAAAGGTTGAATACATCTTAGTCGCAAATTTATAGGCGATTTTATTGGCCAAGCCCATAGACAGGTCAGATTCGTGAATAAAGACAGGCACTCCTGAAACACGGGCTGCGATAACAGGTGGCACAGAGACAAAGCCTCCCTTTGAAAAAAGTGCTTGTGGACGAAGTCGTAACATGATAAAGAGCGATTGTACAATTCCCCAGCCAACTTTAAAGACGTCCAGCATATTTTGCCAAGAGAAATAACGACGCAATTTTCCAGTCGCAATGGAATGGAAGGTGACATCTAGACCCGACTTGAGGATTTCTTGGTGTTCGATGCCACGCTTGTCCCCGATATAGTGGACTTCCCAGCCATCTTCGATGAACTTGGGCATTAACAAAAGGTTGAGGGTAACGTGTCCAACCGTCCCCCCACCTGTAAAGACAATTTTTTTCATATTATTCCTTTAACTCCGCTACTGTGTCGATAAAGAGGTCGCCACGTACTTCAAAGTTAGCATACATATCCCAGCTGGCATTGGCTGGACTGAGAAGAACCACGTCTCCTTGAGTCGCAAGCTCGTAAGCCTTGCGGGTCGCATCTGCAATATCAGTCGCATCCACATATGCCACACCAGCCTTGTCTGCTGCCCGTTTGACACGTTCGGCAGACTGACCCAGGATGACCATCTTCTTGAGTCCAGTAATATCTGGAACCAATTCGTCAAACTCATTGCCACGGTCTAAACCACCTGCAATCAAAATGACCTTGCTGTTGTCAAATCCTGACAAGGCTTTTTGAGTAGCCAAGATATTGGTTGACTTGCTATCATTATAGAATTTGACACCCTTGATTTCATCCACAAATTGGAGACGGTGTTTGACACCTCCAAAGACTGAAAGAGTTTCTTTGATGGTTTGGTTATCAACACCACGAAGCTTGGCTACAGCAATAGTCGCAAGGGCATTTTCCACATTGTGGCTACCTGGAACTCCGATTTCATTCGCTGCCATGACTACTTCCCCACGGAAGTAGAGTTGACCATCTTCCAAGTAAGCTCCATCAACTTTTTCCTGTGTTGAGAATGGTACAACTGTAGCTTGTGTTTTTCTTGCCAATTCTTTTGCCAAGTCTTGGTTAAAGTTTAAGACAAGGAAATCAGCCGCTGTCATCTTGTTCTGGATATTCCACTTGGCTGCTACATATTCCTCAAATGACCCATGGTAGTCGATATGAGTTGGCATGACGTTGGTAATAACCGCAATCTCAGGATGGAATTCTTGAACGCCCATCAATTGGAAAGAAGAAAGTTCCATAACAAGCGTGTCCTTGTCTGACGCAGTTTGTGCCACTTGACTAGCTGGATAGCCGATATTTCCTGATAAAAGACCATGTTGCCCAGCAGCAGTCAAAACTTCCCCAATCATAGTCGTTGTGGTTGTTTTACCGTTCGAACCTGTGATACCGATAATTGGCGCTTCTGAAATCAAGTAAGCCAATTCCACCTCAGTCAAGACTGGAATCCCCTTGGCCAAAGCCTTTTCAATCATGGGATTACTGTATGGAATACCTGGATTTTTCACCATAAGGGCAAAATCTTCATCCAAGAGTTCCAAAGGATGGCCACCTGTGATAACCTTGATCCCTTCTTCCAACAAACTTTGCGCAGCTGGATTGTCCTCGAATGGTTTCCCGTCATTTACTGTCACAATAGCACCTAGTTTATCCAACAAACGAGCTGCAGATTCACCAGACTTAGCCAAACCTAAAACAAGGACTTTCTTATTTTTAAATTGATCTATTACTTTCATGTCTCGAACTCCATTTCTACTCTTACTATTTTACCATTTTTATGGAAATAATTCTAAACGAAAATGCTCAGATTCAGCATTCTAACAAACAAAAAGAGAGCCAAAGCTCTCTTTTTATCTTCTTTTGTTTTTACTAACCGACATGAGGGTAATATCTCGTAAGCTAAAGTATGCTAGGAAGAGCATGGCGATTGCGATAAAGAATTCTGTCGGTAGCTGAAAAATTTGCAGGACAGACAACATCAGCAAAATCAAGAGTGCTACGAAAGCAAAGACGACAAGGACGATATTGACTGTCCCTTTAATGCTTTCTGGTGTCGCAAATACATAGAGTAGTAATAAGAGGAGTCCTATGATTAAATAAACCATCTTTATCTCTTTCTAGCTCTTATTCAGCTGATTTTTTCTTCTTGTTAGCTTTCTCACGCTCTGCCTTGTTAAGGATTTGTTTACGCAAACGGATAGACTCAGGCGTTACTTCCATGTACTCGTCGTCGTTCAAGAACTCAAGAGACTCTTCAAGTGTCAAGATACGAGGTGTCTTGATAACAGCTGTTTGGTCCTTAGTAGCTGAACGAACGTTAGTCATTTGTTTCGCCTTAGTGATGTTAACTGTCAAGTCGTTTTCACGAGAATTTTCACCGATGATCATTCCTTCATAAACCTCAGTACCTGGGTTGACAAAGATCGTACCACGTTCTTCGATAGACATGATTGAGTAAGTTGTAGCCTTACCAGCATCGATAGAAACAAGGGCACCACGGTGACGACCACCAATTTCCCCTGGAATCAATGGCAAGTATTGGTCAAAGGTATGGTTCATGATACCGTAACCACGAGTCATTGACAAGAACTCAGTTGAGTATCCGATTAAACCACGCGCTGGAACAAGGAAGACCAAACGAGTTTGACCATTACCAGTTGAAATCATATCCAACATTTCACCCTTACGTTCAGAAAGGCTTTGGATAACAGATCCTTGGTATTCTTCTGGAGTGTCGATTTGAACACGTTCAAATGGTTCACATTTAACACCATCGATTTCTTTTACGATAACTTCTGGACGAGATACTTGAAGTTCATATCCCTCACGACGCATTGTTTCGATAAGGATTGACAAGTGCAATTCTCCACGTCCTGAAACAGTCCATTTATCTGGTGAATCAGTTGGGTCAACACGAAGGGAAACGTCTGTTTGCAATTCTGCCTGCAAACGTTCTTCCACCTTACGAGAAGTCACCCATTTACCTTCTTTACCAGCAAATGGTGAGTTGTTGACCAAGAAAGTCATTTGAAGAGTTGGCTCATCGATGTGTAGGATTGGAAGAGCTTCAACTGCGTCTGTCGGAGTAATAGTTTCGCCGACAAAGATATCTTCCATACCTGAAACGGCAATCAAGTCACCTGCTTTGGCTTCTTGAATTTCACGACGTTCCAAACCAAAGAAACCAAAGAGTTTTGTAACACGGAAGTTTTTAGTTGTACCATCAAGTTTAGAAAGGGTAACTTGGTCCCCAACTTTAACAGTACCACGGAAGACACGACCGATACCGATACGACCAACGAAGTCATTGTAGTCCAAAAGTGATACTTGGAACTGCAAAGGCTCATCTGAGTTATCTACTGGAGCTGGGATATGGTCAATAATCGTGTCAAAGATTGGTGCCATAGTAGCTTCTTGGTCAGCTGGGTCATCTGACAATGAAGAAGTTCCGTTGATTGCTGAAGCATACACTACTGGGAAATCAAGCTGGTCATCATCTGCACCAAGCTCGATGAAAAGCTCCAAGACTTCGTCCACTACTTCAGCTGGGCGAGCTGATGGTTTGTCGATTTTGTTAACAACCACGATTGGGACAAGGTCTTGTTCCAAGGCTTTTTTCAATACAAAACGAGTCTGTGGCATTGTTCCTTCGTAGGCATCTACGACCAAAACAACACCGTCAACCATTTTCATGATACGCTCAACTTCTCCACCGAAGTCCGCGTGTCCTGGTGTGTCCATGATATTGATCCGAGTTCCGTTATAAGCAACGGCTGTATTTTTAGCAAGGATGGTAATTCCACGCTCTTTTTCGATATCGTTTGAGTCCATAGCACGCTCAGCCAATTCAGTACGTGCATCAAGCGTTTCTGATTGTTTCAATAATTCGTCAACAAGGGTTGTTTTACCGTGGTCAACGTGGGCGATAATCGCAATGTTACGGATATCTTCTCTTAATTTTGTCATGATTTCCTCTATAATATTCAAAATTTATTTTCTAACTGAACGATTATACCATAATTTCAGGTAAATAACATAACTCAAGCAAGTGTAAATGTTTTCACTGTGCTTTTCTTTTCACGTCAAGCCTTTTCAAAGCAAGCGACTTATGATAAGATAGGCACAGTATGCGTTTAGATAATTTATTAGCCCAAGAAAAAATCAGCCGAAAGGCCATGAAACAAGCCTTACTCAAAGGGGACATTCTCGTCAATGGTTGCCCAGCCCGCTCCCTAGCCCAAAATATCGATACAGGACTACAGGAACTCCTTTTTCAGGACCAAATCATTCAAGGCTATGAGCACACCTATCTTATGCTTCATAAGCCTGCTGGTGTCGTTACAGCCAACAAAGACAAGAAACTTCCAACCGTCATGGACCTCCTTCCGCCTGACATCCAATCTGACAAGCTCTATGCCGTCGGCCGACTGGACCGAGATACGACGGGTCTCCTCCTCTTGACCGATAACGGCCCCTTGGGCTTTCAGCTCCTCCATCCCCAATATCATGTCGATAAGACTTATCAAGTTGAGGTTAATGGACTTCTAACACCTGACCATATCCAAGCCTTTCAAAAAGGAATTGTCTTTTTAGATGGTACTATCTGTAAAGCTGCAAGACTAGAGATTCTATCTGCAAGTCCTTCCCACAGTCAAGCCTCTATTACCATTTCAGAGGGGAAATTTCATCAGGTAAAAAAAATGTTCCTCTCGGTTGGTGTCAAGGTGACTAGCCTCAAGAGAATCCAATTTGGGGACTTCACATTGAACCCAGATTTAGCAGAAGGTAACTACCGCCCTTTGAACCAAAAAGAGTTACAAATCATAAAAAACTACTTAGAGATGAGTCGATAAAATAAAAAAAGCTTTAAAAGACTGTCTGACACTCAGCACTCTAAAATAATCTGAGTTCATGCATCTTATAAGCTAATTAAAAGACGGTTCAAATAAGCCGTCTTTTTCATATATTCAACTATCGTTCACTAAAGGAGATTTGAAAATTATACATTGTACAATTAGGATTTTTACAAACTTTTATTACTTTACCACGCGCTCTATCTTCTGCATAAAACCATAAAACTTCTTGGCATTTTGTGCATTTTTCAGTCATATTTATGCTCCTATAGTTTATTACCGCAATGGCTACACCGTTCTGGTCGGTCGCTTGTTTGTCGTCCGCAAATAGGACATTCAATAGTTGCTGAAATGAGTTTTAGGATTAGTTTAATCATATTTATCACCAACCGAATTTCTTTTGACAAGTTCCATACTCACACCTATGGTAAGAAAGATTATGATAAATAGCTTCTTTACACAAATCACATTTATTACCACTTAAAGCACGTTCACAAGCACAATACCATTCATTAGGGTTTCCCATAATAAAGCCTCTTTCTATTTGAATCTTTTATAGCACGATACCGCAATCTTGTGCTAATTCTTCTAATGTAAGTCCAGAATACCGTTGTAGGTTTAAAAGTTCCTTATCGATTTCCAGTCTTCCACCTGAAGAATCAACTCTCCACTGCAAAATTGACTCCATAGCTCGAATACTTGCTTCAATTGTCTCTAAAGTTTCTTGAAGCGATTCTCTTTCTTGAGTTAGACTGATGTATTGTTCACGGTCTGCCGAAGCCATTCGTCCACCCAGCTCGTTAATATCAGCCATTACTTCTAAGCGAATTCTTTTCGATTTCTCAAGAATTTTCATCGCTAATTCTTGTTTTTTAGTGTATTTATCAATGGAAGATTTTCTAATAAACCATAAAATCCCTCCAATAGCTACAATTACAACCAGTAACATACTTTCTCCTTATAAAATCTATATATTTTGTAGCAATCATGAAAATTCGTATCTATTTAAATACGAAATACCCCCTTTCTTATTTAAACTCAAAAAATCCCTGCTACAATAGGGGTTGAGCTTGTTTTAGTTAACGGTCGTCAACTAAAACAATGAAAAAATAAAAAATGCCAATTCAACAAGGCAACTAAAACCTTATTAAATCAGCATTTTAAATATTTTTATTGATAACTTTGATTGTTTTAATAAACGACCGTTTGCTAAAACTGTTGATAGGTTTAATGTACTATTTTTCTAAGGATTTGTCAATCAATTATAGGTGATTTTTTCTATTTATTTGAATACTATTGCGCCTTAACACATTATATATGGTTGCGGTGGAAATGTTCAGCTGATTCGCAATATTTCGAACGGACATTTCTTTTTGCTGGTATTGTGCAATAATTTGCTTTTCTTTATCTTTCGCTATTCCTTTGTTACCAAGTTTCACGCCTTTTTCTTTCGCTTTACGGAGTCCGTCTTTAGTGCGTTCAGAAATAGCTTGAAGCTCCCATTCTGCCACATAACCCAACATCAAACAAAAGAACTTTCCAGTTAAAGAATCTGTTTCAATATTTTCATGAATTGATTGAAGATGAATACCATGTTTGGTTAAATCTTCAATAATGGAAGAGAGGTGAAGCATCTTTCTTGTAAGTCTATCCAATTTATACACAACAAAATTTGTTTTAACACCTTGCTGGGCATATTTTTTCGCCATTTTTAAAGCTTTGTCAAGTTGTTTTCGCTCCTGATTTCCACCAGAATCTTTTTCAATATAGAGTTTATCGCAAAAGCCGAGTGCTTCTTTTTGAACAGATAACCCCAATTCTTGCCGATTATCTGTTGAGCTGACGCGAGCATAGCCGATAGTCATTGTTTTGATATTTTCTAATTTGTTCTTGTGATGATTTGTCAAAATTTCTCCTTTCTTTACTATTGTAGCAGGGTATCTAAATTATAGAAAATTCAGATAATAATTGAAAAAGAGAAATGTTTTTAAAGAAAACCGCGTTTTATTTGCTATTATCATCGCTTTTTGATATACTGAAAACGTATACAAATCTTTAAAAATGTTGACTCAGTGCCAAACGTATGGTATACTGATATAGTTATTTTATTTTTTTAATATAACTTAGATTTTTATATATTCTATAAAAATAGTTCTTTACCACTTATTTCATTTATTTTTTCAGAAAATTTGACAAAATAAAAAATCATCTAAATACTGCAATATTTAGATGATTCGGACGTGATAAGTGTATTGATAAATGTTTGTTAACGACGCTTTTTGTAATGTTTCTTGCGTCGTTTTCTTTTTATGTTATTTTTGTTAGGCTTTTGCCTGCATTCATCACGATACGGTATGGGTGGTGGATAAATAGGTTTTGAATCTTCATTTTTGATTTTCTGAGTTCTATTCTCTTTTTGAGCTTGGATATAAGAGAGGCAAATTTCTTTGAAGTCCTGACTTAATTTTTTCAGTACTCCCGCTAAATTTGAGCCTATTTCAGGAGTAGTGAGCGACTCTACTGTTTTCATAGCACTACCAAATAAGATAACCAAATAGTTCCAGAACGATTCTTTTTTATTATTCATAGTATATTCCTCCAGTTTCTACTGAAAAAATACACCTATCACGAGCATAAAATAATAGACAGAACACCCTACAAGAAACATAGATGTGTACAATTTAAATCCCTTCGTTAATAGTTGTTTACTATAGTTGAAGATTCAAACTTACACATCTTCTGATTCTCTATAGTCTGTCCTGCCTTAATATTTTTTATGGTAAACTTATTATAGTCTTTTTTATTTCGATTGTCAAATTAAATATCACTACATCCCCATAAAAATTTTAAAAAATATTTTCTTGTCCAACTAGACAAAAGAATACCAGCTCATTTTTCTCTAAATTTTCGGCTATTCCAATAGTAAACTCAGTTTTGTCTTGTGTTGTGAAAGCTCTTTTCTCTAAATAATTTACAACATTTTCTGTTAAGGTTATCATATCTTTCATTTTCGAAGTAGTATAGTCATAACTGGCTTTTATGGATAAGGCGAAACTTTTAACAATAAAAATTTTATTGATAACTTCTTTTGGTAAAAATCTATCCAAAGCTTTATAAAAATCTGCTTCAGACTTGCAAAATCCAGTAATTAAAGTCAGTTTGGGGCTGTTCTCAAAATTTTCTTTAATAAACTGCGTAATTCGCTCGTTGATAGTTTCATTTTGAATTATTAAACCATTCTGGATAATTGGCATTTTGTAAATAGAATCTTGAATCAAAACTTTTAAAGTGGGTGAAACGAGATTTTTATTATCGTTTAACGCTTCAGGCTTATATAAATCAAAATAAAAAATCTGTTGTTTGCTTTTTAAAGATTCCTCAATAGCTTTTCTATGTGAATATGGCGTTAATAGAATCTCATTTTCAAGATACTTAAAAATGTGCTGGTTAATGATTTGTGCTTGTCTTAATTCCTCTGAGTTTTTGGAAGGAATATTCGAAAGATTCACCAAGAAAATCAAAAGAGTTGCTAAGTAAAGTTCAGCTTCTTGGCAATGATTAAGTAATTCTATTTTTTCGCTACCAAACACAACGGTAGCTTTTTTTGCTTGGCTTAAAAGAGCTGATTTGATTTTAAAAACAGCTTGCTTATAATCGAAAGTTTCATCACGGTTTAAATCTTTCAAAATATCAACTATCCTTTGAGATTGAAAGCTTAAATCACTAATCGGCAAAGCTTCGCGGTAAAATTCTGGAATTTCTTCGTCTCCCGTAAAAAGGCGATTACTAGAGACACGGTTAATTTCTGGAATAAATGAAATTTTAGGGTTGTTTTCGCCCACCAATCTATTCAAAATACTATTGACGAAATCTTCTTGGTTTCGTTTTTTCTTTTCAGATTTTTGCAAAATATAGCAAAACCATCCTAATCTAAATTCGGTCACACGATTTCTCCTTGAGATTTCTGAGATTTTTTACCTGATGAATGAGATAAAAATATTCGTTACACTATAATCATAAACAAAGTCGACAATGTTTATAACATAAATTATACCAAAATCAAAGGAGAAATCTCATGAACCACATTCAAAAATCAACCTCAAAAGTAGACCTTCCTCAACTTGTTAGCCCCTATCAGTTAGAAGTGGCTAAAACACTGAGTGAAGCGATGGCAGATAATCAAGCCTTGGAGCTTCTCGCTAGCGACATTTTATATAAAGTGGGCAATCTGGCACTCACGCAGGCAGAAATACTCAAAAATACGCCAGAAGCTAAAGCATATACAGATTATATTCTCAAAGCGTTCACATATTACGCTACTGAAAAGATGAAATGAGGTAGCTTTATGATGGACTACTTTATAGCTTTTATAATTATCATTGTTGTTGTATTTCTTTGGGATTGGTTCGAAAAACCAAAACAAGCAGATAAAAAGCACTATAGTGAAGAAGAAATCGCCCTGGCAGAATTTCTGGAAAAACGGCAAGAAATCAATCAACTTTTCTTGGCCGCTAAAGCAGAAATGCGAAAAATTTCAAGAAAATAAAAGGATTGTTTAGACTAGACAAATGGTCAAAATATGTTGAAATATACTACTGGTTCATTGCTTAAAATTCATTCCAATCGCTCTAAAAACTGAAGGTAATGAAATTTAACTTTTCACCAATTTTCTTGTATAAATGGAGGCAGAAAGGAGACTAGCTATGAAAAAACTAATATCTTATATTCTTGGATTTGTTGCTTGTGCTTGGCTTATTAACTGGGCGGTGAAACTAATTCTGGAAGTTTGGTGGTTCTTTATTTTGATGACTGCGGTTATTTTCATTGGCTGGCTTACCTTTCGGATTATTAAATCTAAAGATTGGAGGTAGAAATGAAAAGAAAGTTCGAAACACTATCTTGGAGCGAGTGGAACTGGCAACGTCCGTTTTCTGAAGAAGACGTCAAAAGTTTGCTTGGACAGTTGGTCGGTCTAACTCGACGTAAAAGCATTGTTTTTGAAGTTCGCATGACTAAAAACCGCGTACAGTATCTTCTGGGGACGGAAGAACAAGATAAACGTCATATTCATCAGCTGATTCAATCACATCGAGCTATTCAGTTTTCAAGAGCTCCTAAACGCGAAAAACTTTCGATTGCGCGGTTAGTGAACATTAAAGAATCTCACTATGCTTTAAAAACTGACTCTGTGGAAAATATGATACGTTCAAGCCTTGCAATTTCAAAAATACTTCAGCCAGATGAAACAGTGCTTGTTCAGTTGGTTATTGGCGCAGGTTCACCACCTCGTCCACAACCCAAAGATTTGCCGAATTTATCCGCTAAATGGTATCAGGTGATTACGAATAATATTCCTGAGCTTTCCGAAAATTCCAAAAAGCTGATGAAACAAAAATTAAACCAATCTACTTTTAAGTGTGAAATTAGACTTGGTGTCCAATCTCGCAGTATTTTGCGAACAAAGGAATTTCTTGGCAGCCTACTTAGTAGTTTTCGCATGATGGAATCAAATGCAACCATTGAATTAAAACCACTAGCTATCCAAAAACTTAATCAAGCGCAACCTTCTTGGGCTTTCCCATATAGTTTATCTGTCTCAGACTTAGCTTGTTTCATGCTTTTACCTATTGGGGAAGAAAATATTGCAGGTGTGCCAAATGTTCACCCTAAATTAGTAGCGCCGCCTTTGGGCTACAATGCTAACCGAAAAACTCAGCGAAGTTTAGCGCAAACGGTTGAGAGTCAACCAAGACCAATTCAAATTTCAGCTCAAGCTGGCAAAAAGCATGCCGTTTTTCTCGGTTCAACAGGTTGTGGGAAAACCACCGCCATGAGTCACTTGATTTTATCAGATATAAACTCTAAAAATCATAGCGTCGTTGTGGTGGATGCCAAAGGTCAACTTACTCATGAACTTTTAGAGCGCACACCAACTGAACACGATGAAGATATTGTGGTGATTTCACCCACTTCAAAGCGAATTGTCGGTATAAATCCTTTTGAACTAACTAAATATGGTATTGAGCCAGAAGTTATTGCAGATTATCTACTGGAGCTATTTAAAGGACTTTATCCTGAACATTTTGGAATTTACTCGCTGGATATTCTATCGCACAGTTTTCTAACGCTTGCTAGAATTCCAAACACTTCTTTAGTCATGCTACCAAGTTTACTCACTAATCAATCCTTTCGAAATAAACTATTAAGAGAGTTAAAAGACCCAATCGGACTGGAAAGTTTCTGGAACTGGTTTGAATTGCTCAGTGAAGCTCAACGTCACCAGATGTTAAACCCCATTTTGAATAAATTCCGCCAGTTTTTGCTTCGTCCGCAACTTCGGGCAATGTTGGGACAAACTAATCCAAATTTCAGTCTTGCAGAAATCTTCAAAAGCCGAAAAATCGTATTGATTCCACTAAATAAAGCGATAATTGGTTCAGAATCTGCGAAACTCATTGGTAGCCTCATCACTTCAATGCTCTGGATGTTAATTTTGCGCCAGTCTTCGGTTGAGCCAAGTAAACGCCAATCGGTCTTTATCTATATCGATGAGACACCGAGTTTCCTAGGAATCCCCAATTCTAACTTAGACGAAGCACTTTCGCAATCTCGTCAGTTTAATGTTGGCTGGAATATCGGTTTCCAGCATCTCGCCCAGATGTCACCCCAGTTAAAAGCTGGAATTGAATCTAATGTTGCGAATAAAATTGTTTTTGGCTTAAATCTTGATGAAGCTCGTGAAATGGCAAAATATACTCTGGAGATTGATAAAGAAGATTTTTCCAGCTTACCACCATTTTGGGTATATATCAGAACAGAAATATCACCAAACACCTATCGTTGGATTATTGGTAAAGCCTACCCACCTAAACCAAAAATTAGAGATAGTCGCACGCCATTTTTGAATAGCTTGAGCCGATACGGACAAGATATTTCAGAAATTGAAAGCCAATTTGAAAACTACATTTTTGAAAAATCTGCTTCAAAAAATGAAAATTTTAACCCAAAATTAACAGATTTAGGGCGTAAAAAGCGTTCCAATCGCTCTTCGAATCGTGTTGATGAAGAAGATTCTTCAACCCCTGATAAATAAAGGTTTTCAGAATTTTTACTCACACGACTTACTCCGTAACTAAGCACATTTTACGGGAGCACACCTTTAAATTTTAATGGAGAACAAAACAGATGAAATGGAATTACAAAATAGATAATGATACGCAAATTCTTTACTTTTTAAGTCAAGCTAGATATGCCACCACCAACCAACTAGCCAGACTCTTTTTTACCAGTAGTGTAAGAGCTGAAACCGCCATTCGCCGTGCTAATTTTGCACTTCAAAGTCTGAAGAAAGCTGGATTGGTTTCACACTTGAAACGGCGAGTTGGTGGCGCACGCCGTGGCTCTGCTTCTTATGTTTGGCAAATTACTTTTCAGGGACTAAAATTCCTTAAAAACCAAGATGAAACAGTTGTTTTGCGCTATAAAAATAAATACGAGCCAACTCAGCACCACGTTGAACATACTTTAGCAATTACGGAAGTTTTTGTTGAGACACTAGAGACTGTTCGAAATTCAGAAAAACTGTCGCTTGAAACCTTTTCCTTTGAGCCGAACTCTTGGCGGAGCTACCAAAAACTTTCTGGTATTAGAATTACTTTGAAACCAGACGCTTATTTAGAGCTTGTTAATCACGATTACGAAGACCATTATTTTCTGGAAATAGACCGAATCACAGAAAGTCTTTCACGCATTGTAAATACTTGTAAGAAATATATTGAATACTACCGTTCAGGTATTGAACAGCGCCAAAAGGAAGTTTTCCCCTATGTTTTGTGGGTTGTGCCAGATGATAAGCGTAAACTGGCGGTTTCGAAAGCGATTCAAAAAGAACTATATAACTTTTGGGAACTGTTCACTGTAATAACACTTGAAGAATACCCAGATTATATCAAGGGAGGAATTTTGAATGAACCAGAAGAATCAAGATAGAGACTCAAAACAGGCTTCACGCACCGCCGATGGAATTTGTCGAATTGGTCGAACGACTTACTTAATCCGTCACCATTTTACTGGAAATCGTAATCTTGAAAATGTCCTAGAAAGGTTGATTTTAAGCGATAAATCACTACTTTAACAGTAGTAAAAATGGTATAATAGAAGCATAAGGTGTGTGAACTCCAAAAGGAGAAAAACACATGAACAGAACTTTGACAATTTCAGATTATAGACAAGTAGATACTTCCAAACTTTCAGATATTACGGTGGTTTATTGTCGCTTAAGTCAAGATGATGGACTGGACGGAGATAGTAACTCAATTACCAATCAGAAGAATATTCTTCTTGATGTAGTAGCGAGAGAAAAACTGCCAAATCCAGTTCTTTTCGTTGATGATGGCTTTAGCGGAACAAACTTCGACCGTCCAGCTATTTCAGAAGCACTTAGATTGGTGGAAAATCGGCAAGTTTCAAACTTTCTTGTAAAGGATTTAAGCCGTTTAGGTCGCTCTTATATCAAGGTTGGTCAACTAACGGAAATTACTTTTCCTAGTTTTGATGTCCGCTTTATCGCCCTAAATGATGGCGTAGATTCTAAAAAGCCTAATGAAACTAATTCTATTTTCTTACCAATTAAGAGCTTAATGGACGAAATGTATGCGGCGGATACAAGCAAGAAGATTCGGGCAGTGGTGCAATCTAAAGCGAGAGCTGGCGAGCGTGTTACAGTAAATCCACCTTACGGCTATCTCAAAGATTCAAATAACCCTAAAAATTGGATTATTGACCCAGTTGCCAGTGAAGTTGTGAAACGGATTTTTCAAGAAGCGAAAAGCGGAAAAAGTCTTTCGGAGATTGCGAAAGGGTTAGAAAATGACAAAATTTTTAAACCAGACCGTCACCGAATAGAAATCGGATTAAAACCTATTTCTTCCAGTCCAAATGTGGAAACTTTGCCTTATTTTTGGACGCGAGAAACCCTAAGCGCTATCTTAGGGCGTGAAGAGTATCTTGGGCATACTGTCAATCTTCGAACTCGGACAAAATCTTACAAAGATAAGCGTAAGGTAGATAATCCGAAGGAAGGTTGGTTAGTTTTCAAAAATACTCATGAAGAGATAATTGACCAAGAAACTTTCGATATTGTTCAGAAGATGAGGAGCCACAAGCGGTCTAATCAACGGTATAAAAATCGGTCTGGTCACGAAAACTTGTTTGCTGGATTAGTTTTTTGTGGAACTTGTGGGCGAAAGCATTATTTTTGCCCACAAGAGAAAAACGGACTTAACCACGACCACTATAAGTGTTCTGGTTACCGTAAGCCGATTGATGGTTGCGAAAATCCGCATTACATTCAAAAATCTGCCCTAATTGAGATTGTAAGCGACAAACTTCGTCAAACTATCCACGAGTGCCAATTAGACCAAGAAACCTTTTTGAAGAAGCTAGAACAACAAAGCCAAGCTCAATTCAGCAAAGATAACAAGCGCCAGCAGTTGCAACTTCAAATAGATGAACGCCGCTCTAAAGAGATTGACAATATTATTCAGAAGCTTTATGAAGATAATCTACTTGGTAAAATTTCAGATGAACGCTTTGTAAAGCTAAGTCAGAGCTATGAAGAAGAACAGAAACAACTTCAAACTTCCATTTCTGACTTAACCAAAAAACTCGCCCAGCAGCAAGAAGATAGCTTGAACATCTCTAAGTTTATAGCGAGGATTTCCAAATATACAAAGTTACCAGAATTAACCGTTGTAACAGTGAATGAGCTGATTGACAAGATTGTGATTCATAAACCAACTGGCACGAAACGTAATCGCATTATTCAGATTGACATTTACTATAATTTCATTGGAAAACTAAACAACGAAAAAAGCGAGCCAAACGACTTGGCTCGCTAATATTAACCCATTTAACTAAACTGCTATGTGTCAGGTCAGCTAATTTAAAGCTTTTTTGTTTTTTGCTTATCTAAAAACTACTGCGATTGTTAGAATCCAGTTAAGAACAGAAACTACAAGTCCTACGATGTTGACAATTTTTTCTGTTTTATAGTCCAGTCCAGATTCTTTTTGGTATGAAAAAGCCAAAACCAATCCTATGATCCCCAAAATCAGACCCACTATTGGAGAAAGCAAACCAAGGACGATAGATAAGATACCTAAAATAAGTGAAGGTTTTTTCTTTTGTTGTGAATTCATATTATAAAATCTCCTTAAAATTAATATAAATGATGATACCATAAAATGCTAGCTTTATCTATCATTCGACTAATTTGGAAATAAGATTAGCTAGTCTTCACTTTCCCTTTCCAAGAATCCAAACCATAAGAAAGGATATAAATCTCAGAAAAACCTTGTTTTTTCAAGTAAAGGGCTGCATTTGTGACACGTTGCGCACGTTGGTTTTCGTAAAGAAGGACAGGTTTATCTTTACGAAGGGCTGCAAGACTAGTCTTCAACTGACTTGAAGGAATATTGCGTGCTCCAAGAATATGTTTTCTGTGGAATTCTGCTGGGTCGCGCAAATCAATCAATTGACCCGTACGAATCAAGGCTTCAAACTCCTCATTGTCTACAATTTTAGCCGCACGGCGAATACGAAGATAGTTAAAGCCCATCCACGCCAACATTGCCAGTATAAGTGCCCACAAAATCCAAGTAACCATTAGTTCATTTCTCCATTTTTCTCAATATAATCCAATTCTATCTTGTGCTCTCTGCGAAGAACCGCTTCTGCTTCTAGATAGTCTAATTTGTCCATCAACCCTGCATCGTAAATTCGAGAGAGCTCCAACTTCATCAGTTCAATATCATATAAGCGTTTTCCCATGTAAACAATAATACCAAATCGTTTGAGGAATTGCTGCACATCATAGAATGTTTTCATAAGACTCATTCTAGCAAAATTTTATGTTTTTTTCAAGAAGAGACTCACACAAGAAGTATCACAGAAATTAAAAAAGCTACATCTTCTGCAACTTTTTAATCTGGTGGAAAATAACCCAACTGCTCAGCGATGTGAATCGCCTCCTGCCTGTTAGCCACTCCTAATTTTGAAAAGATATTGGCCAAGTGATTAGAAACTGTACGTTTACTCACATAGACCTTGTCACAGACATCATCAATGGTCAAGCCATTTCTAACCAGTTCTAGTATCTCGATTTCTCGTGGTGTTAGCACCTCTACCATCACTTCATCTGAAAAGATCTTACCTCCTAGATAAATCTTTTCCAGTTTTTTCACCAACTCATCTGGATCCATACTTTTATCTAGAAAGCCATAAGCTCCCATAGCTTTAGCTCGATGTTCATACATTTTTTTACTGTAACCTGTCAAAATCACAACCTTACTAGAACAACCATTGTCGATAATCTCTTGTGCCAAGGTCAGCCCATCATCTTGATACAGACTCGTCAGGTTGATATCAATCAAAATAATGTCGTAGTCATTAAAAGCAATCTCCGAGATAGTCGAAAAATTATCCACTAACTGGACCTTTTTAATGTTTTCCGATAACTCTAAAATCATCTTGATACTTTGGCTAAATAATTTATGATCATCAATTAACAAAATTTTCATAACACAACTCCTTATCAATCGGGAGAGTAATTTCTACACGAAATCTCTTATTATTTTCAAAAATCTGCATCTGACCACCTAAAACACTAATTTTATTAGACATATTTTTCAAGCCATAACCTAAGGATTTTTCTGTTTGAAGGCAGTCATTTTCAGAAATTATAAAAATAGCGTCATCATGCACATCAATCTTCAAAGAAATCGTTCCACCACTAGCGTACTTAACGGCATTGGTCGCCAACTCCTCAACCAGACGATAGGCAATTTTATCGTAAGGAGATAAAAGCCTAAAGTGGGCAGGAAACTGTGTGACGACTTCATTTTCTGCGTGATAGCGCTTGACAATCCGATTAATCAGCCCTTGATACTGGATGTCTAATTGCTCGTCTGTTTCTACCATTGGCTGATAATAATCCATCCGCTCGCGAATCCGCTGAACCAACTCCTCTGTCACCAGATTGATCTGTTCACCAAAAGCTTGATTGCTACTATATTTATTGAAATTTTTTATTGCCATCACATTTTGCAAGATTTCATTGTGAAGAAATTCGGAGAACTGTTGTTCTGTGTCTTCATTTGCCAGCAGACTTTTCACCATACGATTACGCTTTAAAAAGAGAACTTTTACATAATCCCTAGCATCTAGCATTTCAGCAGAACGAAAGAGGCGAATCAATTCTTCCGAACAAATCCCGAACAATAGTAACATGATATTCAAGACCAAAAAGCTCGTGTTTAAGTCTAAATGAAAGATAATAAAAATGCCTACTAACAAAA
>CAURHZ010000005.1:0-19892 GCA_963524345.1 uncultured Streptococcus sp. | reverse complement strand
TTGCTTTCATTTGCCTCTTTTGATACACTTAAACTATGAATACAAATCTCAAACCCAAACTTCAACGTTTTGCTTCTGCTACTGCCTTTGCCTGTCCCATCTGTCAAGAAAAGCTAACTCTAGTAGCTAGCAGTCTCAAGTGTAGCAATCACCATTCTTTTGATCTGTCAAAATTCGGCTATGTCAATCTGGCGCCCCAAATCAAGCAATCCGCTAATTATGACAAGGAAAATTTTCAAAACCGTCAACGAATCCTAGAAGCTGGCTTTTATCAAGCTATTTTAGAGGCCGTCTCTGATTTACTTTCAAACTCAAAAAATGCCAAAACAATTTTAGATATCGGTTGTGGCGAAGGATTCTATTCTCGCAAACTCCAAGAAAGTCATCCTGACAAAACCTTCTATGCCTTTGATATTTCCAAAGATTCCGTCCAAATCGCTGCCAAGAGTGAACCCAACTGGGCAGTCAATTGGTTCGTTGGGGACCTTTCTCGCCTTCCTCTGCAAGATGCCAGTATGGATATCTTACTTGATCTCTTTTCCCCTGCCAATTACGGAGAATTTCGTCGCGTTTTATCCAAAGACGGTATCTTGATAAAGGTTATTCCAACTAAAAATCACCTCAAGGAAATCCGTCAGAAGGTACAAGACCAGCTGACAAACAAGGACTATTCCAACCAAGATATCAAAAATCATTTCCAAAACAACTTCACTATCTTATCCAGTAAAACTGCCTCACTAACCAAGCCTATCACAGCAGAGCAACTCCAAGCCCTACTCAGCATGACGCCCCTACTCTTTCACATCGACCAGACTAAGATTGACTGGAGCCAACTGACAGAGATTACTATTGAGGCTGAGATTCTGGTTGGGAAAGTACTATAATTGACACAAAAAACCGCATTTCAAGAAGATCTGCGGTTTTAAATTTCAATTTTTAAACTATCTATCCCAAAAGTCTAAAACATTTAAAGCTTTTAGCTTCTCCATTTATTTTCGATTCGAAATAACAAACTTATCAATAAATAGCAAGTGAAATAAGGCCAGTACCAACCCCCACAAGCTACCACGAAAAGAGATTTCTTGATGATTGAGAGGAAACAAATCGTGGTTACCTATATAGAGGCATGTCAAAATCACAAATAGTATCCAAAATAAATCAGTCCATTTATATTTTGAAAAATATTTTTTCCACATAAAAACACCTTCTTTCTTACAATCATATTATAATACTTTATGTAAGCGAATACAAGGAATATGAGGTAATTTTTAAGTAGATTTCGAGGCTTAAAGGTTGTAAAACCAGCATTTTAAGCGTTCAATGTGTCTATGATTTCTCTCTTTTTAATTCAAGATTGACTCAAATCCACAGCATTCAAAAAAAGCGAATTTCAATCGAAATTCGCTTCATAGGAAAGTGTATTAGTATAAATCTTGTATCTTAGTTCAAGTGCCAGATATCTTCGTTGTACTGAGCGATTGTACGGTCAGATGAGAAGAATCCTGCTTTAGAAATGTTAACGATAACTTTATCCAACCATGCGTCACGGTCTTCGTAGTCAGCCAACATTTGCTCTTTGACTTTGATGTAGTCTTCCAAATCAAGAAGAGTCATGAACCAGTCTTTGTTAATCAATTCATTGTAAAGACGTTCCAAGCGCTCTTTTTTTCCAGCTGCAAGAACTGCATCGCTAACGATGAAGTCAACCAATGGTTTGATAGCTTCACGAGCGTAGAATTCGCTTGATTTGTAAGCTGCTTTTTCGTAAAGGTCGATAACAGTTTCTGAATCTTCACCAAAGATGTAGATATTTTCGTCTCCAACCAACTCAGCGATTTCCACGTTAGCACCGTCCATAGTACCAAGAGTCAAAGCTCCGTTCAACATGAATTTCATGTTACCAGTACCTGAAGCTTCTTTAGAAGCAAGTGAGATTTGTTCTGAGATATCACATGCTGGGATAAGGAAGCTTGCTGCAGTAACGTTGTAGTTTTCAACCATAACAACTTGCAAGTGTGGAGCTACTGCTGGATCGTTAGCAATAACTTCTGACATGCAAAGGATCAAGTGGATGATGTCTTGAGCGATTGTGTAGGCCGGAGCTGCTTTACCACCAAAGAAGATTGTGATTGGGCGAGCAGGGATGTTACCAGCTTTGATGTCAAGGTATTTGTGAATCACGTACAAGGCATTCATTTGTTGGCGTTTGTACTCGTGAAGACGTTTGATTTGGATATCAAAGATAGAGTTTGTATTGATTTCCACACCTTGGTGTTCTTTCAAGTGACGAGCCAATTTACGTTTGTTGTGTGCCTTGATGCTTTCCAATTTTTCTTTGACAGCTACTTTGTCTTCATAAGACAAGAGTTTTTCAAGCTCATCTGCTTCATGGTGCCAACCTTCTCCAATAATCTCATCCAAGTAGTGAGATAGTCTTGGGTTAGCATGCATGAGCCAACGACGGAAAGTGATACCGTTTGTTTTGTTGTTGAATTTTTCTGGGTAAAGGTCGTAGAAGGCTTTCAATTCAGAGTTCTTCAAGATTTCAGTGTGGAGTGCTGCTACCCCGTTAACACTGTATCCGTAGTGGATATCCATGTGAGCCATGTGAACACGTCCGCTCTCATCGATAATTTGAACAGCTGGATCTTTGTATTCTGCTTTCACGCGACGATCCAATTCTTCGATGATTGGTACCAAGTGAGGAACCACTTCTTGCAAGAATTCAAGAGGCCATTTTTCAAGGGCTTCAGCAAGGATTGTGTGGTTAGTGTAGGCAGTCATGCTACGAACAATTGAGATTGCTTCGTCAAGTTCGATACCACGAGCAGTCAAAAGACGAATCAACTCAGGAATAACCATTGATGGGTGAGTATCGTTGATTTGGACAACTGCGTAGTCAGCAAGGTCATGCAAGTTGCTTCCTTTTTCGATTGCTTCGTCGATGATCAATTGCGCACCGTTTGAAACCATGAAATATTGTTGGAAGATACGGAGCAATTCACCTTGACGGTCACTATCATCTGGGTAAAGGAAGAGAGTCAAGTTGCGAGCGATATCTGTCTTGTCAAAGTTGATACCATCTTTAATGATAGAAGAATCAACTGAATCCAAGTCAAACAAACGCAAGCGGTTTTTAGTTGCTGTTTCATAACCAGTAACATCAATATCGTAAAGAGTTGATGTCAAAGTAAAGTCTGCAAATGGTACTTGGTAGCTACGGCTTGAGCGAACCAACCAGTTTTGCTCTGTCAACCATGCATTTGGAATTGTTTCTTGTTGGTTGTTTTTAAGAACTTGTTGGAAAAGACCGTAGTGGTAGTTAAGACCAACACCGTCACCGTTCAAACCAAGAGTAGCAATTGAGTCGATAAAGCAGGCAGCCAAACGTCCCAAACCACCATTACCAAGAGATGGTTCCAATTCAACTTCTTCAACTTCGATCAAGTCTTTACCTGCAGCTGCAAGTTCTTTTTTAACATCGTCGTAAAGACCAAGGTTGATCAAGTTGTTTGACAAGAGTTTACCAATCAAGAACTCAGCTGAGATATAGTAAACTTTCTTTTTACCAGTGTTGACTGGTTTTTGGCTGCTTGCAAGCTTGCTGTAGTTAAGAAGAGCAAGGTAAAGCTCTTCATTGCTACATTCTGCAATGGTTTTATTGTAACGATTTTGTACAAATTCTTGTAGTGATAACATGTTTAAGGTGTCTCCTGATATTGTATTATTTCTTTAATTCTACCAAATTTTCATTGATTCGGCGATAGATTGTTGTCAAGTCAAGCAAGCCTTCCTCGACAGCTGGTGTCAATTGATCTTCAGTCATACGCCAAGACCAGTTTCCACCAAGGGTAGATGGGAAGTTCATACGAGCTGCCTCATCCAATTCTAGCAAATCTTGCATAGTTGCAATTGCCATGAAGCTAACTGATGAAAAGACTGTACGAAGCATAGCATGTGGCACTGTTTCGTATTCTTTACGGTTAGTGTAGCGCGCCATGTATTCACGAGTTGCATCATCGATCTCGTTACGGTACCAACCAAGGACCGTATTGTTATCGTGTGTTCCTGTGTACATAACTGAGTTAGCAGGTGCCAAGTGTGGGCTATCGATACTTTCGTCTTCTGGGTTGAAGGCAAATTGAAGAATCTTCATTCCTGGGAAGCCAGTACGTTCACGCAATTCGATAACTTCGTCTGTCATGAAACCAAGATCTTCTGCGATGATGTTTAGCTCACCAAGCTCTTCCTTAACGGCTGCAAAAAGCTTGTAGCCAGGACCTTTCACCCACTCACCAGGTGCTGCTGTATCAGAACCAGCAGGGATTTCCCAGTAAGATTCGAAACCACGGAAGTGGTCGATACGAACGATGTCGTAGATTTTGAAGCTTTCACGCAAGCGTTCAATCCACCATTTGTAACCGTCTTTGTCCATTGCTTCCCAGTCATAGATTGGGTTACCCCAAAGCTGACCAGTTGCAGAAAATTCATCTGGTGGGCATCCTGCGATGCAAGTCGCCTTACCGTTGACATCTGTCTTGAAGAGATGTGGATTTGCCCACATATCGCTTGAATCTTCCGCTACGTAGATTGGCATGTCTCCAACGATTTCGATGTGGTTGTCGTTAGCGTAAGCTTTCAATTTCAACCATTGTTGGAAGAAGAAGTATTGAGTCACACGGTGGTAAACCAACTTGTCTGCCAATTGCTCACGGTAGCTTTCAAGTGCTGAAGCTTTACGAGCACGAGCATCTGCATCTGGCCATTCAGTCCAAGCAAGATTGTCAAAATGCTCTTTGATAGCCATATACTCTGCAAAGAGTTCAAGCCATGATTGGTTGTCTTGAGCAAATTTCTCAAAATCTTTAACATCTCCCACTTCCAAGAAACGTTTTACCGCTTTTTCTAAAAGAGGACGACGTGCATAGTAGATTTTCGCATAATCAACTTCAGACGCATCACTACCAAAGTCAACCCCTTCAAGGTCACTTGCTTGCAACAAGCCTTGTTCCACCAAGATATCTAAATCGATAAAATGAGTGTTCCCTGCGAAGGCTGAGAAAGATTGGTAAGGAGAGTCTCCGTAACTAGTTGTTCCTAGTGGAAGGATTTGCCAGTAACGTTGTTTTGTGCGAACCAAGAAATCAACGAAGTCGTAAGCACTTTTACCAAATGATCCGATTCCGTATGCTCCTGGAAGAGAAGAAATGTGCATCAACACACCACTTTGACGTTTTTTCATAATAAGCACCTCATGTGTTTATAGTTAGATATTACATTTTTATGAACGCAAACGTTTGCGCTATTACTAGTATAGCTCATTTTCTTGATAAATGCAAGCGGTTTTAGATAACTTTTTTGATTATTTTTTAAAAATTTTTTCTTCTTACTCGTATATATATTCTTTCAGGAAACAAACAAAATAGGAATAAGGGTTTCACTTATCTCATTAAGCAAAAATAAAGTGAGAATCCTCCCTGCTTTCCATTTGTAAATTAGGCAATCGTTTTCTCAACTTTTTTTAAATTTAAAACAAAACCGATTTTTGGTATTTTCTACTATTATATGACGATGAAGCGTTTACTTTTTTCACAATTTTTTTAAAATATTTTACAAAAAACACTTGCAACCGCTTTCCGATTGTGTTATACTAGTCCCATAAAGGAAAACGTTTGCGTTTCCTCATTATAAAATTTGTTATTCTTTAGGAGGAATACACTATGTCATCTAAATTCATGAAGAGCGCTGCTGTGCTTGGAACTGTTACACTTGCTAGCTTGCTTTTGGTAGCTTGCGGAAGCAAAACTGCTGATAAACCTGCTGATTCTGGTTCATCCGAAGCGAAAGAACTCACTTTCTACGTTGAAGATCAATATAAAGCCTTTGCTGAATCAGCTGCAAAAGCTTACGAAAAAGAAGCTGGCGTAAAAGTTACCATCAAAACAGGAGACCAAATGGGTGGGCTTGACAAACTTTCTCTTGACAACCAATCAGGTCAAGCTGCTGACGTTATGATGGCTCCATACGACCGTGTAGGTAGTCTTGGTACTGACGGACAACTCTCAGAAGTTAAATTGAGCGACGGCGCTAAAACAGATGATAAAACTAAATCTCTTGTAACAGCTGCTGATGGTAAAGTTTACGGTGCTCCTGCTGTTATCGAGTCACTTGTTATGTACTACAACAAAGACTTGGTAAAAGAAGCTCCAAAAACTTTTGCAGACTTGGAAAACCTTGCTAAAGATAGCAAATACGCATTCGCTGGAGAAGATGGAAAAACTTCTGCTTTCCTAGCTGACTGGACAAACTTCTACTATGCATATGGACTTCTTGCTGGTAACGGTGCTTACGTATTCGGACAAAACGGTAAAGACGCTAAAGATATCGGTCTTGCAAACGACGGTTCTATCGCAGGTATCAACTACGCTAAATCTTGGTATGAAAAATGGCCTAAAGGTATGCAAGATACTGAAGGTGCTGGCAACTTAATCCAAACTCAATTCCAAGAAGGTAAAACAGCTGCTATCATCGACGGACCTTGGAAAGCTCAAGCCTTTAAAGATGCTAAAGTAAACTACGGTGTTGCAACTATCCCAACTCTTCCAAATGGAAAAGAATATGCTGCATTCGGTGGTGGTAAAGCTTGGATCATCCCATCAAGCACTAAGAACCTTGAAGGCGCTCAAAAATTTGTAGACTTCCTAGTTTCAACAGAAGAACAAAAAGCCTTCTACGACACTACAAACGAAATCCCAGCTAACACTGAAGCTCGTACATATGCTGAAGGTAAAAACGATGAGTTGACAACGGCTGTTATCAAACAGTTCAAGAACGCTCAACCAATGCCAAACATCTCTCAAATGTCTGCAGTTTGGGATCCAGCGAAAACTATGCTCTTTGATGCTGTAAGTGGTAAGAAAGATGCGAAAACAGCTGCTAACGACGCTGTAACATTGATCAAAGAAACAATCAAACAAAAATTTGGTGAATAAAAAATTTGTTCAAGGGGGGTGGAAATCAAATCCCCCTTTGAATTTATCAATAAAAACATATATAGTTTAGGTTTTAATTAGAAACCAGTATCCTATGAAAGGAGTTATTATGGAAAAGCAACAACCTAGTAAAGCAGCCCTGCTGTCTATCATTCCTGGGTTAGGACAGATTTACAATAAACAAAAAGCCAAAGGTTTTA
Source organism: uncultured Streptococcus sp. (assembly GCA_963524345.1). Lineage (GTDB taxonomy): Bacteria > Bacillota > Bacilli > Lactobacillales > Streptococcaceae > Streptococcus. The sequence continues at coordinate 12,700 of CAURHZ010000005.1, read as the reverse complement.
TCTTCCTTGGTGTAACCATCGTATTCGTCCTTTACTTCCTAGCACTTGCAGCCCCTGAATTGAGCAATCTCATCACTCTTGGTGACAAACCAGGTCGTGATAATTCCCTCTTTATGCTGATTCGTGGTGCCTTCCATTTAATCTTTGTAGTTGTTTATGTACTCTTTTATTTCGCAAATATCAAAGACGCACATACAACTGCCAAACACATTAACAATGGCATACCAGTAGCACTTACCTTTAAAGAAATGGTCAAAGGAATCTATGAAAATGGCTTCCCTTACCTCTTAATCATTCCATCTTACATTGCCATGACTTTTGCGATTATCTTCCCAGTTATCGTAACCTTGATGATCGCCTTTACCAACTACGACTTCCAACACTTGCCACCAAACAAATTGTTGGACTGGGTTGGTTTGACCAACTTTACAAACATTTGGAGCTTGAGTACCTTCCGTTCTGCCTTTGGTGCCGTCCTTTCTTGGACTATCATCTGGGCTTTATCTGCCTCAACTTTACAGATCGTCATTGGTATCTTCACAGCTATCATTGCTAACCAACCATTTATCAAAGGAAAACGTATCTTCGGTGTTATTTTCCTTCTTCCTTGGGCTGTCCCAGCCTTCATCACTATCTTGACATTCTCAAACATGTTTAACGATAGTGTTGGTGCTATCAACACTCAAGTATTGCCAATCTTGGCTAAATTCCTTCCTTTCCTTGATGGTGCTCTTATTCCTTGGAAAACAGACCCAACTTGGACTAAGATTGCCTTGATTATGATGCAAGGTTGGCTTGGATTCCCATATATCTACGTTTTGACCTTGGGTATCTTGCAATCTATTCCTAACGACCTTTACGAAGCAGCTTATATTGACGGTGCTAATGCTTGGCAAAAATTCCGCAACATCACTTTCCCAATGATCTTGGCTGTTGCTGCACCTACTTTGATTAGCCAATACACCTTCAACTTTAACAACTTCTCTATCATGTACCTCTTCAATGGTGGAGGTCCTGGTAGTGTCGGAGGGGGAGCTGGTTCAACTGATATCTTGATCTCATGGATCTACCGTTTGACAACAGGTACATCTCCTCAATACTCAATGGCGGCAGCTGTTACCTTGATTATCTCTATCATTGTCATCTCAATCTCTATGATCGCATTCAAGAAACTACACGCATTTGATATGGAGGACGTCTAAGATGAATAACTCAATTAAACTCAAACGTAGACTGACTCAAACCCTTACTTACCTCTACTTGATTGGTCTATCAATCGTGATTATCTATCCACTGTTGATTACCATCATGTCAGCCTTTAAAGCAGGTAACGTCGCAGCCTTTAAACTTGATACTAACATCGACTTCAATTTTGATAACTTTAAAGGACTCTTTACTGAAACTCTATACGGTACTTGGTATCTCAATACCTTGATCATCGCCTTGGTTACCATGGCGGTTCAAACAAGTATCATCGTACTTGCTGGTTATGCCTACAGCCGTTACAACTTCTTGGCTCGTAAACAAAGTTTGGTCTTCTTCTTGATTATCCAAATGGTGCCAACCATGGCCGCTTTGACAGCCTTCTTCGTTATGGCACTTATGTTGAACGCCCTTAACCATAGCTGGTTCCTCATCTTCCTTTATGTTGGTGGAGGTATTCCGATGAATGCTTGGCTCATGAAAGGTTACTTCGATACAGTGCCAATGTCTTTAGATGAATCTGCAAAACTAGACGGTGCAGGACACTTCCGCCGCTTCTGGCAAATTGTTCTTCCACTGGTTCGCCCAATGGTTGCCGTACAAGCTCTCTGGGCCTTCATGGGACCTTTCGGGGACTACATCCTCTCTAGTTTCTTGCTTCGTGAGAAAGAATACTTTACTGTTGCCGTAGGTCTCCAAACCTTCGTTAGCAATGCGAAGAACTTGAAGATTGCCTACTTCTCAGCAGGCGCTATCCTCATCGCCCTTCCAATCTGTATTCTCTTCTTCTTCCTACAAAAGAACTTTGTTTCAGGACTTACAAGTGGTGGCGATAAGGGATAATATATCCCCGCCACCCTTTTTCATTTTGAAACTCGTTACTGTAAAAATATCCTTGTAGCAAGCAATTTGTCTCCTAGACTTGAAATAAAGCACATTTCTCTATATAATAATACTCATATAGAAAACACCTTTTAGAAAGATACCTATGCTTCCATATCCATTTTCCTATTTTTCAAGTATTTGGGGATTTCGTAAGCCCCTATCCAAACGTTTCGGGCTCAACTGGTTTCAGCTTCTCTTTACCAGTATCTTCCTTATCAGCTTGTCCATGGTACCTATTGCCATCCAAAACAGCTCACAGGAGACTTATCCGCTAGAAACCTTTATCGATAATGTCTATGAACCTCTGACAGATGAAGTTATCCAGGATCTCTCTGAACACGCTACAATTGTTGATGGTAATTTAACTTATACAGGGACAACTAGGCAAGCTCCTTCTCTTGTGATTGGTCCAAGTCAAAGCAAAGACTTACCGAAGGACTTGCAACTGCATTTCGATACAAAAGAATTGGTCATCAGCAAGGAAAGCAAGGAACTGACTCGCATCTCTTACCGAGCTATTCAGACTGGGAGTTTCAAAAACAAAGAAAGCTTGACCCAAGCGATTTCTAAAGACTGGTACCAACAAAATCGTGTCTATATCAGTCTCTTCCTAGTTCTCGGTGCGAGCTTCCTCTTTGGTTTGAATTTCTTTATCGTCTCTCTAGGAGCTAGTCTTCTCCTTTATATCACTAAGAAATCACGCCTCTTTTCATTTAGAACCTTTAAAGAGTGCTACCATTTTATCTTGAACTGTTTAGGATTACCAACTCTAATTACGCTTATTTTGGGCTTATTTGGCCAAAATATGACAACTCTGATTACTGTACAAAACATTCTTTTTGTTCTATATCTGGTCACTATCTTTTATAAAACGCATTTCCGTGATCCAGATTACCATAAATAGGAGATTTTTATGCCCGTTACGATTAAAGACGTGGCCAAGGCTGCTGGTGTTTCGCCTTCAACCGTAACCCGTGTTATTCAAAATAAATCAACCATTAGCGACGAAACAAAAAAACGCGTTCGCAAGGCTATGAAGGAGCTCAATTACCACCCCAACCTCAACGCTCGTAGTTTGGTAAGCAGTTATACCCAAGTTATTGGCTTGGTGCTTCCTGACGACTCAGACGCCTTCTATCAAAATCCTTTCTTCCCATCTGTCCTTCGTGGTATCGCTCAAGTCGCTTCTGAAAACCACTATGCCATTCAGATTGCAACAGGTAAAGATGAAAAAGAGCGCCTTAAAGCTATTTCACAGATGGTTTACGGGAAACGTGTAGATGGTTTGATTTTCCTTTATGCCGAAGAGGAAGATCCCCTGGTCAAACTGGTCGCTGATGAGCAGTTCCCCTTTCTCATCCTAGGGAAATCCATTTCACCCTTTATCCCCCTTGTCGATAACGACAATGTCCAAGCTGGTTTTGATGCGACCGAATATTTCATCAAAAAAGGCTGCAAACGAATTGCCTTTATTGGAGGAACTAAGCGACTCTTCGTAACGCAAGACCGTTTAACAGGCTATGAGTCAGCACTCAAACAACATCAACTGCCTATTGACGAAAATTTGACCTATTTCGCAACCGAGTTCTTAGAAGAAAAAGGGTATCAATTTAGTAAACTCCTCTTTCAGCATGACCCGCAGATTGATGCTATCATTACAACCGATAGTCTCCTAGCCGAAGGGGTCTGTGACTATATCGCTAAGCACCAACTGGATGTCCCAGTTCTCAGCTTCGACTCAGTCAATCCCAAGCTCAACTTGGCGGCCTATGTCGATATTAATAGTCTAGAACTTGGTCGTGTTTCCCTTGAAACTATCCTCCAGATTATCAGCGATGCTAAAAGCAATAAACAAATTTGTTATCGCCAGTTGATTGCCCACAAAATTATCGAAAAATAAAAACCAGCTCGCGCTGGTTTTTTTTGATTACTAATTATCTGTTTCAACGAACCGTCCCAAAATATGGACATTCTCAGATACAGAGACAAAGGCGCTTGGATCCACCTGTTTCATAATCTGTTTAAATTCATTAAACTCTGCACGTGTAATGACAGTGATTAAAACTGCCTTTCTTTCGTGATTATAGGTTCCTTCTGCATCGTGGATCATAGTTGCTCCGCGGTGCAATTTTTTATGGATTTTTTCAATGACCTTGTCTGGATGATTGGTCACAATCATGGCCTGCATGCGTTTTTGCTTGGTAAAGACAGCGTCTGTCACACGGCTAGAGACAAAGATGGTAATCATAGAGTAGAGAGCGTATTTCCAACCAAAGGTCAAACCGGCTATCAGCATGATAGTCCCATTTACCAAGAAAGAAATACTACCGACATTCTTACCTGTTTTCTTGCGAATGGTCAGACTGACAATATCCGTCCCACCACTGGAGATATTGTTTCGAAGAGCAAAACCAATCCCCAAGCCCATGACAACACCACCAAAGAGGGCATTGATAATAGGATCCTCCGTTAAGGTCGCCACAGGGACAAACTGGATAAAGAAGGAACTCATGGATACCGTGATAAAGGTAAAGACGGTGAACTTATGGCCAATCTGATACCAGGCCAAGACCATCAACGGAAAATTAATGGCATAGAAGGTCAGCGAAATCGGAATATGAAAACCAAACCAGTGATTACTCAGGGCAGAGATAATCTGTGCCAGACCTGTCGCACCACTCGAATACACATGCCCTGGTTGGAAAAAGAAATTGACCGCCACTGCTGATAAAAAACCATAGACCAGAGAAGCCGAAATCTTCTCATCATATTTTTCCCGAGAGATGCTTTGTAAGACACGTAAAATTTTTATCTGATGAGCAAAGCGGCGCAGGTAATAGCGCCACCGCTTAATTCGTTTTGCTTGTTTCATCTTCTTCTACTTGTAAGCTGAGTTCCTCTAGTTGTTTGAGAGCTACTGTTGAAGGAGCTTGTGTCATTGGGTCACTTGCCTTATTGTTCTTAGGGAAGGCAATAACTTCACGGATATTTTCTTCTCCTGCAAGCAACATGACAAATCGGTCAAGCCCGATAGCCAAGCCACCGTGTGGTGGGAAACCATAGTCCATGGCTTCAAGAAGGAAACCAAACTGATCATTTGCCTCTTCGGCTGAGAAACCAAGAGCCTTGAACATGCGTTCTTGAAGGTCTTTTTGGTTGATACGAAGACTACCACCACCAAGCTCATAACCGTTCAAGACGATATCGTAAGCAATGGCACGAACCTTAGCCAAATCGCCTTCTAATTCATGAGTAGTCTCTTCCTGTGGAAGAGTAAACGGATGGTGGGCGCTCATGTAACGGCCTTCTTCTTCAGACCATTCAAACATTGGCCAGTCAACCACCCAAAGGAAGTTGAATTTATCGTTATCAATCAAGCCAAGCTCTTTGGCAATACGTCCACGAAGGGCACCGAGTGTTGCATTGGCCACTTCAAGCGTATCCGCTACAAAGAGAACCAAGTCCTTATCTTCAAGAGCAAGCGCTGTTGTCAATTCTGCTTGGATGCCTGTCAAGAACTTGGCAACTGGTCCGTTTAATTCTCCATCAACCACCTTGACCCAAGAAAGACCTTTGGCACCATACTGTTTGGCTACTTCGGTCATCTTGTCGATGTCTTTACGTGAATAGTTGTCCGCAGCTCCTTTGACTACAATTGCTTTTACAGCAGGTGCTTCTGAAAAGACTTTAAAGTCTACACCTTTGACCACTGCTGTCAAATCCTGAAGCAACATGTCAAAACGGGTATCTGGCTTGTCAGAACCGTAAAGAGACATCGCATCATCGTATTTCATACGAGAGAATGGCAGAGTGACTTCAATGCCTTTGGTTTCTTTCATCACGCGCGCAATCAAGCCTTCTGTGATGTCTTGGATTTCTTGCTCAGTAAGGAATGAAGTTTCCAAGTCGACCTGAGTGAACTCAGGCTGGCGGTCTCCACGCAAGTCCTCGTCACGGAAGCATTTAACGATTTGGTAATAACGGTCAAAACCAGCATTCATCAAGAGCTGTTTCGTGATTTGTGGACTTTGAGGAAGAGCATAAAAATGCCCTTTATTAACACGAGACGGTACCAAGTAGTCACGCGCCCCTTCAGGCGTTGACTTAGAAAGGAATGGTGTCTCCACGTCGATAAACTCCAACTCATCCAAGTAGTTGCGAATAGAGTGGGTCACCTTAGCACGAAGTTTAAGATTTTCCAACATTTCTGGACGACGAAGGTCAAGGTAACGGTAACGCAAACGCGTATCGTCATTGGCCTCAATGCCATCCTTAATCTCAAATGGTGTTGTCTTAGCTGTATTAAGCACTGTCAGAGCTGTCACGTTTAACTCAACTGCACCAGTTGGTAACTTATCATTGGCTTGCTCACGCGCAGCGACCTGTCCAGTCACCTCGATAACAAATTCGCTACGAAGGCTTTCAGCTGTTGCCATGACCTCTGCAGAAACTTTTTCAGGGTTGATAACCAACTGCATGATTCCTTCACGGTCACGAAGGTCGATAAAGATCAAACCACCAAGGTCACGACGACGGCCAACCCATCCTTTCAAGGTCATTTCTTGTCCGATGTGTTCCTCACGAACACGACCAGCATACATACTACGTTTCATTGTTTCTCTCCTCTTTTATTCTGTTACTATTTTACCATAAAAGCGCAGGCTCTTCATGAAAATCATCAGAAAAGTTTGCCTGACTTTAAAAATCAAGTGAAGACTCTAAAAATTAACGCCAATACAAAAATCCGATGAAGTTCACCGGACTCTTTTATTTTGAATTTTTGCCTGCTTTACGCTTTTCAGCAATTTCGGCTGCCTTTCGAGGCAAGACGATTTCCGTTGTGTAAGCTGTCCCAAAACGCCAGATACCGGCAATAGGGGCAAAGACCACTGCTAAATGGCTATAGAAGAAATCTCCCTTAAAGGCATAAGCTAGCGCTCCAATGATGAAAAATAGAACAACTGCTTGAATCACTGCTAATAAAATTACTCGTTTCATGTGACCTCCTGACTCTATTATAGCATGAGAATCATCAAAAAGCCGACTAAATTATTCAAAGCGTGAAGAGAAATACTGTAGACCAGACTTTTTCTGCTAATATAAGCCAAGCCCAAACTAAAACCAAGGCTAAAATAGACAAAAAATTGTTGCACATCACCTGGGAAATGAATCAAGGCAAATAAAAGACTAGATACCAGAAGGAAAAACAGAGTTTGTTTGCTATTGTCCTGCTTAGGAAAGAGATAGCGTGCTAGCATCCCTCTAAAGATGAGCTCTTCCGTCAGGGGAGCAAAGACCACTACCATAAAGAAACCAAATACGGGCTGAGCAACTGTCAGCTGTGATACAATTTGTTGATTGACCGACGGATCATCTGGTAAAAAGAACTGGGCTGTAATCGCCACTAGCAAAACTAGAGTAGGCAACCAGATATAACGATTAAAAGCAGTCGTCTGGATGCTAACCTTTTCTGTCTGATACCATCTGTAAACTCCATAAACATAGGCCCCTGACAGGACGACATAAAGTGGTAAGACTCCAAAGATTGAAGCGCCTAGTTTCAAAGCTTCTACAGCACCACTCTGAACGGTACCATAGATAACCAGAAAAGATAGAAAGGCTAGAAGAAACCAGCCAAGGTTTTTAAGTAGTTTCATATAAATCTCCTATCTTGCTTTATAGCTGTTTTTCAATACAAAGAGGTTTGCTATTCCTAACACAAGTACCCAGGCAAGTAACATACCAATATTAGAAAAAGATATTTCCCCACCTTTTCGATTTAAAAGATTTACAATAGGACCGACGAACGAGTAATCTAACACTTTCTGAGCCGTATCATTTTGAAGAGCAATTATAGGTAAAAAAGAGACAATTAACATAGGGAAGATACTATAAACTTGCGCTTTAGATTGAGTATCTGAAACCGCACCGATTAGAAGGTTGAGAAAAATAATACTAATCGTTGCTAGGAGCAAATAGATAACGTAGGCAAATAAATAACCTGATAGATCTACTTTAAGATAGATGGGAAGCACAATCATAGCAAATAACATTATCAGAATAGGGAGAACGAGCATACTGAAAGTATATTCTGTTGCTGTCACACCACTTAGAATGAGTGATTTAAGATTTCGTTTTTCCTTATCTTCTGCCATCATAATCGATACCATATAACCACTTCCCATGCTCAAGACCATCGTCAAGCTAGCAGATAGAAAAAATAGGCTCAATTGTCCATTCTTATTTAAAAATTCATTATATAAAACAGTCAGTCCAAAAGGCAACAATAGAGTCGCCAACAAAGATGAATTGCTAATAAGGACTTGTAATCTTAACCATATTAGGGCATTTAATTTTCTAAACATCTAACTTTTCTCCTGTCAATCTGATAAAGATTTCTTCTAGAGTTGGCTCACAAGAGTGAACCACCATCAAATCTGTCGTGTCTAAATGTGGCAATTCTTCAAATGGAACTATCTGTTCTCGTCCATCGTTATAAACCACATGTACTTTCTTATCCACATGGTACTTCTGGATAATATCTTGTGGACTTCCATACTCTATTAAGTTTCCCTTATTTAAAAGAGATAAGCGATCACAAAGCAGAGTTGCTTCATTCATATCATGCGTGGTCAGAAAGATAGTTGTCCCCGCCTGCTTTAATTCTTGAAGTAGGATATGAATCATCTTAGATGTTGTAGGGTCTAAGCCACTGGTTGGCTCATCTAGAAAGAGAATCTTAGGAGCATTCAGAAGGGCACGAGCCAAGAACATTCGTTGTTTCATTCCTGTAGATAGTTTTTCTGCGATAATATCTTTAGCATCTGCCAATCCAACCTGTTGGAGCACCTGATTTACTCTATCTGACTTGAGACCATATAACTTAGCATAGATGAGAAGATTTTTATAAAGACTCATCTTTTCATAAAAACCACTGCCATCACTAACAATACCAATTTGTTCCAAATCATTTGAGGTTAAATCTTGAGAATTCTTGCCTAACAAAACTGTTTTACCTTGATCTGCATCCAACTGACCTGTTAAGACGTTGATCATGGTTGTTTTACCTGAGCCAGAAGGTCCAAGAAAACCAAAGATTTCACCCTCCTTAATCTCAAAAGAAATCTGATGAAGAGCTTTTTTGCTCCCAAAACTTTTGCTTACATTTTCAACACGAATCATAGAAACTCCTTTATTTGAAATAGCGTTTTACCATAGGTAACTGCATCACATTGATATAAATATGGATTGCTCCTACAAGCAAGAAGGCTAGTAGTTGAATCTCTCCTGTCAAGAAAGAAATGATAATAAGAAAAACATATAAGGCTGGTAAGACATATTGGTTTAATTGGAATAAAATCCGAAAACTCTGTTCAAAATTAGCCTGGCGCTCCCCTTCATCATAAGAATTGATATAGTCCAAGACATCCTTTGGTGTAGAGAAAAATGCCAAATCAAACTGACGAACAATCGCAATTGTTTTAAAAAGAGATTTTTGAGCGACTAAGGATAGCACAAAGACTAAGAAAGAGAAGGAAAACGTTTGGTGGCCTGTATGCAATATAACCACTTCATTTAATGAGAGAAAAATAGACAATGAAATTGCTACGCTTGCAATATTAAAAGCAATGGTTCCAAACTCGAGATTCCGATACATCTGCACATAATAGGTTTCATTCAGATCATCATCCATTTCCTCTTGATACAAGGAATGAAATTTTCTGCTTTTCTTTAGGAAATTGAAAGTCAAAAAAAGAATAATGACAGCTAGTAGTAAGCTGATAGCTGATAGCCATGGTATCAAGGGTTTTACATCTAAAATAATTCCGTTGGATTCGGCACGTGCCTTAAACATCCCTACAAACATGCCCAAGAAGCCTCCCAAGACAATAGACATCAAAAATAATAACAATCCATGTTTCTTTTTCATATTCATTCTCCTTTTTCACTTGCTAAATTGTTTGCTTTCTTTTCAATCCAGTCAACGACTGGTATGAGAGCAAAATAGGCCCAAATAAATTGGTCGCTGTAATAGAGATCAAACCATCCTAGATTTGTTCCAATTAGTAGACACACGCTGACTAATAGAGCTATGGCAACTACATAATAAATCACTTTGTACTTGTTCATCACTCGTCCTCCTCCAAGCGAAATACCGATTCGACTGTTTCGTTGAAAATTTGAGATATTCTCAGGGCAATGATAATGGACGGGGTGTACTCATCCCGTTCTAGTAGGCTAATGGTCTGCCTTGAAACCCCTGCTAGCTTAGCTAGTTCGGTTTGATTGAGACCATCGCGAGCCCGAAGCTCTTTTAGACGATTTTTTAGTTGCATGTTACACACCTACTCTCCGTCAAATTCAACGGATTGGATATCCTCAATACGTTGCAACTTGATTTTTTCTTTTCCCGTCTTATCTACGTATCGTAGCTTGACCCATTCCTCATCAACATCCACAACTTCCCAGAAATTTGTTCCAAATAGTTCTCCAATGATTGTTGGTTTCTTTCCAATCATTTCTTGCAATAATCTCGACATTTCTGCGTTTCCTTTCTCTTTTCGCTCAAGTTTTTTGATTTTCTTCTCTAGTTTCTTAATTTTTTCAGAATTATTAGAATAAAAGAAAATCATAAATAGTATAAATACTACTACCCACATCATAGCTCCTTTCTGCTTCCTATTTCTTAACTTGAATTTATTGTAACACATCTTTTTCTTTTTGACAAGCATATTTGTCAAAAAGTTTATGATTTTTGTCATTTTGCAAAAGAAAAAGGTCAGGAGTAGGTTCCTGACCGTTTTATCTGTTATTAAAAGCCTAGTTTTTCAAAGATTTCTGAGAAGTTTTGGCTGATTGTCTCAAGTGACACTTGCACTTCTTCTCGGGTTTGGTTGTTCTTGACCGTTACTTGTCCGCTTTCGACTTCACTCTCTCCTAGGGTGATGAGGGTCTTAGCCGCAAAGACATCAGCTGACTTGAACTGAGCTTTGAGCTTACGGTTGAGGTAATCACGCTCTGCTTTGAAACCTTGTTGGCGAAGGGCTTGTACCAACTCCAAGGCCTTGACATTTGCCCCTTCTCCCAAGACTGTGATATAGACATCTAGGGCGTTTTCGATAGGGAGGGCCACACCTTGCTTTTCAAGAATGAGAAGCAGACGCTCTACACCAAGTCCAAAACCAAAGCCAGCAGTCTCAGGGCCACCAAAGTAGGCAACCAAACCATCGTAACGACCACCCGCACAGACTGTCAAGTCATTGCCCTCAATCTCTGTGATAAACTCGAAAATGGTGTGGTTGTAGTAGTCCAGACCACGCACCATATTGGTATCGATGATATAGTCTACTCCAAGATTTTCCAACATCTGACGCACAGCATCAAAGTGTGCTTGGCTTTCTTCATCAAGGAAATCCAAGATAGACGGTGCATTCTCTACAGCCACCTTGTCTTCTTTTTCCTTAGAGTCCAAGACACGAAGAGGATTTTCCTCCAAACGACGTTGGCTATCCTTAGACAAGGTCTCCTTGAGCGGTGTCAAATAGTCAATCAAGGCTTGACGGTAGGCCGCACGACTCTCAGGATTCCCAAGAGTGTTAAGATGTAATTTGACACCTTGGATACCGATTTCTTTCAAGAAATGGGCCGCCATCGCGATTGTTTCCACATCGGTAGCTGGATTGCTAGATCCAAAACACTCAACACCAATCTGGTGGAACTGGCGCAAACGCCCTGCCTGTGGACGCTCATAACGGAACATAGGGCCCATGTAGTAGAACTTACTTGGCTTTTGCACTTCTGGAGCGAAAAGTTTATTTTCCACATAGGAACGGACAACTGGCGCTGTTCCTTCTGGACGGAGGGTAATATGACGGTCACCCTTGTCATAGAAATCGTACATTTCCTTGGTTACGATATCCGTTGTGTCTCCGACAGAGCGACTGATAACCTCGTAGTGCTCAAAAATAGGCGTGCGCACTTCTGCGTAGTTATAGCGCTTGAAAATTTCACGGGCAAAGCCCTCAACGTACTGCCACTTGGCAGATTCAGCAGGTAAAATATCCTGCGTTCCTTTTGGTTTTTGTAATTTCATAGGGAATCCTCTTTAAACTTAATAGTCTTATTTTACCATAAATAGAGGGATTAAGACAGTATGAAAAAAATTAGGATTTAGATATCATTTTTGAGATTAATAACTGTCAAAAGAATAGCTAGCAAGGAAAGACCAACAAATAGCATCCAAGTCAACTGTATATTCCATACAGCTACAAGTGAAAAACAGGCTGTTCCCACAGGTATGGATAAGGTAAACAAGAGACCTAAAAAATTACTGGTACGAGCTAGAACATCTGGAGCTAGATTTTTCATGAGCAGGGCACTAATCTTTGGTGAAACTTTACCAGACACATACAGAGTTAAAAAGAGAAATAGCAAACCAAGCACGACTTGATTGAATACGTTAGCCAGACCAATTAGACTGAGTCCTATGGTCGCCCACATCATCAATCTAGGCAAGGACTGCTTCCCAAAATAATCATTGCCCGTAAGGCTACTGATGATGACTGCTACTAAAGAACAGACTTGACTGATAAATAGTGCCTCTGTGTAAGAA
>CAURHZ010000004.1:0-20802 GCA_963524345.1 uncultured Streptococcus sp. | reverse complement strand
ACACCTTTATTGTATCGCGTTTGGAGTTTTTTGGGTATAACCTTCGACGCGCACCTAGCGGAGCGAGACGGACTAATAGTCGCATAATGATAAAAAGAGATAGCCCTATTTCAAATGGGCCATCTCTTTTCTCACTAACGATGAGCGAAATTCATTTTATTCAAGACCTAGTCTTATTTTCGTTTCTTTCCTAATGTCAGGACAGATAAGAAACCTGCTACTAATCCTAGAGAAATAATGGTTGTGTTTTCTTTACTTCCAGTATTTGGTAGCTCATTTTGTTTAGTCGCTGGTGCTTGATAAGTAGCATCTTGTCCTAAAGATAACTTCTTAGCTAGACGTTCGTTTGCAGCTGCTAAGACTGGTTTAGTTTCTCCCTTGTACTCTGGCACTTCCTGGACTGCTGCCTCAGCGCCATTGACACCTCCTTTATATTCAGGAAGGTCATTTGAAGCTGCCAAGACAAAATTAGCACCTCCAGTATATTCCGGAACCTCATTTGTCGCAGCTTCACTTCCATTTACACCATGAGTAATCTTAGAGCCAACTACTGAAACAGGCAAATTATGCATACTTTCGATAGCGCCTTCTGCTAAGCCTGTAACTTTTTGGCCAATATCCTCAGGATCTACTGTAAACAACAGAGTCTTTGTATCATACTGCGTCATAAAGGTAGCTGTCTTGCCATTTGCAAGCTGTAATGTTGGTGCTTGATTGACCAATACTTCTGAATCAAATTCCATAGCAATAATGCCTTGCCCCATATGAACTGCATGTGTAACTTTTGCCTCGGTTGGAGAAACCATATCCTTACTTAAGAAATCCCAATTGAATTTCTTATAAGACAAGGTATATTCGTTTTGGTTGTTATCTGCATGCTCATAAAGCAAACCATATTCGCCATTTCCGAGATCTTGAATAGAATTGTAGGCAAACTTACCACTTTGAATAAGATTATGCTTAAGCCAAGTCAATTCTCCATTCTCTTCAACTCGTGCCAAATGGACTAAACCATTTTTACGTTCACGGCCTGGCCCAGCAGCATTGCTAAGAAGAATGTATTCTTTCCCATCATGCATCGTTTGAATAGCTGACATTTGAACATAGGCATCTTTTACTTCTGGATAATGTTTGATTTCCTTCTCCCAAGTAACTCCACCATCTTTACTAGTAGCAACCTGTAGATTTCCTGTCAAGCCACGCATGAAGAGTTTCACATCACCATTATTTAATTGTACAACGGAAGATTCAGTATTTTGAGCACCATCATTCTTCATTGTTGAAGAATGAATAATTTCATTTCCTACAGGACGATTATCATTCACTGCATCACCCATATGCCAAGTCTTACCATGGTCATCTGAGTAGATGATTCGAGATGATTGAGAACCGTTTAAGTGGTTGGTCTGATTTGTTGTATAAACTGGTACAATGATTCGACCTTTATGAGGTCCAGTATGAAGAGTAATTCCTGTTCCAGGCCCAACCCCTAAGACTGTAAGACATCCATAGATAAGAATCCTTAGCAACTCTAAATGGAGACGTTTTATTACTTGTGAAATAAATATTACCTAATAGTTGCTCCCCTTGATACAAATCTCCTTTATCGCTATAAGCTGGTTTCACTGGATTTATAACAACACGGTAATCTGTTGCTTTGCCATCTGGTGTATACACTGTACCATTTTCACGAATTGTGTAAGAACCTTCTTCGCCTTCTTTGTAGAGGATTTGGTAAGTTTTTCCATCGATTTGTTTATAGGCTGCTTCTCTTTGAGCAGCCATTCCAAAGATTCCTTGCCCTTCTGGGAACATATCATAGATCGAAAAAATTCGTTTTGTTGCAGGATCTTGAACCAAAACCATATCGATATTCACTGGTGAACCGATTGATGGATTAGAAGCTTTTGGATTGTCTCGTAAATTTGTAATAGTTACTCGGTCGCTCCATGTTTTCCCCTTATCCTCACTTCGTCTGGCAACCATGCCGATGTCACCCCAGTCATAGTGGTGTAAGCGGCGTTCGTCAGCACCAGCAATCAAAGTTCCTTTATCAGTTTTCAGAAGGGCTGGAATTCGGTAACTTGTAATACCATCTTTATTTGGTTTACGGTTACTTCCTCCTTCAAAAACATCTAATTTATCGGTAACTTTAGCCCCCTCTGGTAGCTTTTGCTCCAAATCAGATCTTTCAAATAATTGACTCCGTTTTTGAACTTCATCAGGAGTCAGTACTCGGTCATAGACACTTAAATTACGAACCTGTAGATTTGCTCCCCAAACTGAATTTCCTGCCCGATTTGTTGCACCAATTTGAGCATGTGTAATATCTGGCATATCCTTGATAAATTTACCAGACTTCAAGCTAGTACGCGATAAAACACCGTTTACATAAAGTCTAACTTTTCCTTCTGGATTTTCTGCATTCGGTCTTTCTACAGTAAAGGTAACTGAATTCCACTGCCCAGGCTTAATTTTCAATGGAGCATCTGTATATTTATCATAAAATTGTGTTCCATTAGCATCACGTCCCTCAATTAAGGCTGTATTATTGAGAACAGCCATGGTGAAGTACTCATCTTTTTTCTTATCACTAGACACTGAGAATAGATTATAAAAATCTGGAGTTTTGGCATCTGGCTTGAATTCCATATGAATGGTCGCATTTTGAAGTTTCTTCAATGCATTTAATTCACTAGATAAATCTACACGCTGACCATTCTTCGAATTTGTTTCAACATCTTCTTTTTCCACTACTGGAGTTGCGTTTGCGATATCTCTAGCATAGTAGTCTCGAGGAATCACACCCTCTTCTTCTTTATCTTGGTCCTTGTTACTTGCTTCTGTAGTTGCAGAAGCTGTTTCTGGTTTATCAGCAGGAGCTGGTGTATTTTCAGCTGCAGGTTTATTTGTTGGAGTTGTCGTTTCTGCTTCAGTAGTCTCATTTTTCTTTAACTTATCCTGATCAACTTCCACACCATTGTCTTTCGCTGTAGCCAGTTTTCCAGCTAGTTCACTATCTAAATGATCAAGACTTCCTGAAGAAACTTCTTTTGGTAATTCTGATAATCCTTGATTATTATTTTCAGCTGCGGTTACAGTTGAGTTTCCTTGTTCATTTGCCAATACAGGATTTACTCCAAACACCACAGCACCAATAGTTACAGAGGCTACACCCACTGCAAATTTACGAATGCCATATCTTTGTTTTCTATCAAAATTCTTCTGATTCATCTTTCTACCTTTCAATTTCACAAAAAATAAAGCGCTTTCTTTTTGCTTTAAAATTTTTACTCCCCATCATAGGAAAACACAAGAAAGCAATTAATAAACGAGAGTTGCTCTCCTTCTCTCTTTCAACATTTAGCTAGCTGCAATCCAAACAGTAGCTCTTTCACTCCTTTCCTAGATACTTTTTCTTTATTATACAATAAAGTCATAGGTTTATCTCGAGCTTGCCATAGAATAGATTTTACTTTCAGTAATATTTTAATATTTTAATATTTTTAAAAGTACTTTCAACATTTATAACAAAAAGAGAGCTACTAGGCTCTCTCATTCATTATTTTACATACTTAAAAGGAATCTCACTGCCACAGAGCCAGTTGTAGACTTGGTCATTGACAAAAACATTCATAGCTTCATGAGCATACTCAGGCATGATGCGATAGGCCTTATCGCAGGTCAGACGGTTGTAAATCGCAAACTGGGTAATAGGGTAGCAAACATCATCGTCCAAGCCCGTAATCATCTTAACCTCACCCTTGATACGATGGGCAATATTTTTCACATCGATATAGGCAAGGGTCGCCATGATTTCCTCCTCAGTTTCATGGAAGGGGTCGTGAAACTTGAAATAACGGAAAAGTTCGTCGTAAGCCTCGCTAGTATTGCCAATCTCAAGCACTCGTCTGAAGTCTGATAAGAAAGGATAGATGGCAACAGTTTTCTCAATCCGAGGATTGAGTGCTGCTGCAACTAGAGCTAAAGCCCCTCCTTGCGAGGCACCATAGCTAGAAAGACGCTTCTCATCAACCTGAGGCAGACTAGCAATAATTTCAACCAACTGGTAAATGTCTAAATAAACATCCTTATAAAAGAGATGCTCCCGACCTTCCACAGCACCACGGATGATATGTCCTTTAACCGTATTTCCTAGAGGAGAACGCAAACCTTCCTGTGAATAACCTGACTGCCCCCGCACATCCATGGAAACAACACCATAACCAGCCACAGTATAGGCCAGCATGTCAGCCCAGTCCCAGCCACGTCCCATATAACCATGGAAATGGAAGATTATCGGAACCTTCTCCTCACTCTTTGGAAGAACGACGCGTGCATAAACCTTGCTTTCATTGGTTCCTTCAAACGTTAACTCATAGCACTTGACTTGAGGAATGTGGAAATCTCTATCCTCCAACTGGTAGGCTGGAAGAGTGGAAACTTTTTTCACTTCCTCATCCCAGAAAGCATCAAAGTCTTCTGGAACCTCATCCCTTCCTAGATAGGTCTTAATTTCTTCTAGCAAAGTTGGATTTTTCATAGCATGCTCCTTTTATTTTGTAATCGCTATCACAACTGTAGCATATCTGAGAAATCAATGCAAGAAAGAAGAGTAAACGGAAAGTGATTTTAGATTCTTTATTTTTGGGATGATAGACTGAAAGTAGTTTTAGAAACGAAAAAAGAGCATCCCTGCTCTTTCTTCTTCTATTCAATCTTATTTTTTTTGCTTCTTTCTTCTGGAAAGTGGTTTGGTAATTTACTTTAATCGTTACTGTCATGTGAGAGTCCTCGTTTCTTTTTGATGACTCTAGTATAAGGGGCAAACCTGAAAGCTAGCTTAAGTTTTCCTTAGAGAAAGCTTAATCTAGGTGTTCTTTCTTCTCTAAATGAAGGGCAATCATGCGCCATTCTGGATCCTCTTGCCAGCCTTCTATAGAACTAATGTAGCTAGCAACCTTTCTGGCTTCTTCTAAAATTGGAAAATCTTCGATAATATCAGCCACTTGGAACTCTGGAATACCTGATTGTCTGGTTCCAAAAATCTCACCAGAACCACGCATTTTCAAATCTTCCTCCGCAAGGACAAATCCATTGGTCGTTTCTGTCATGATGCGCATGCGGTCTTTCCCAGAATCCGTCTTGGGATTGGCAACGAGAACTGCATAAGACTGCTTATCTCCCCGACCCACACGACCTCTGAGCTGGTGAAGCTGACTGAGCCCGAACCGATCGGCATCCATGATAATCATGACGGTCGCATTGGGAACATTGACCCCGACCTCGATAACCGTTGTTGAAACCAGAATATCTGTTTTTCTCTCTTTGAAATCCTGCATAATCTGGTCTTTTTCGTCACTCTTCATCTTACCATGTAGAAGAGCCACCTCTGCCTTACCAGCAAAATGAGCCGTCAATTCCTCTGATAAGGCAATGGCATTTTTCAAATCCAGAGCTTCTGATTCTTCAATCAAGGGAGAGATGACATAGGCTTGAGAACCTTTTTGGATTTCCCCCTCTAACCAAGTCAAGACCTGAGGTAGTTGCTCATGCTTGATCCAGCGTGTCACAATAGGCTTCCGTCCTGCTGGCATCTGGTCAATAATGGAAACATCCATATCTCCAAATGCTGTGATAGCCAGCGTCCGTGGTATGGGAGTCGCTGTCATCATGAGGACATCTGGGTTGTCGCCTTTTTCTCTCAGAACGCGCCTTTGCCCTACACCAAAGCGGTGCTGCTCATCGATGATAATCAAGCCCAGACGAGCATAATCCACCCCATCCTGAATCAGAGCGTGGGTTCCGATAATCAAATCAGCCTCACCCTTGGCAATAGTCTCCAAGACTTCTCTCTTTTCTGCAGCTTTCAAGGAACCTGTCAAGAGAGCGAGTTTTAGGTCTGGGAAGAGACTCTTCAAACTCTCAAAGTGTTGCTCTGCAAGGATTTCTGTCGGTACCATGAGGGCTGCTTGGTAGCCAGCTGTCACTGCCGCAAACATGGCCAAGCCAGCGACTACCGTTTTTCCGCTCCCCACATCCCCTTGCAAAAGACGATTCATGTGGTGGTCCGACTTCATGTCGGTCAAAATTTCCTGCAAACTCTTTTCTTGAGCTGGGGTCAGGGCAAAAGGCAAGCTTTCCTTGACTGCTGTCACTTTTTCCTTAGACCAGTCCAGGACCAGACCGCTTCCCTGAACTCTATTTTCAGACTTAAGCGTCTGCAATTGCATTTGGAAATAAAAGAGTTCCTCAAACTTGATACGGCGAAGGGCCTGCTTGTATTCCGCCAAATCCTTGGGGAAATGCATGGCACGAACGGCCTGACAACTGGACATGAGTTTGTATTTGTCCAGCAAAGACTGGGGAAGATTTTCCTCTATCAAGAGGTCCAGTCCCTGATCAAAAGCCGTCTTAATAACCTTGACCAGACTGGCCTGACTGATTCCTTGAGCTAGACGATAGACAGGCTGTAGATCATCCTCTACCTGAGCCAGGACCTTCATCCCTGTCAGGCTAGCCTTGGCGCGGTCCCATTTTCCAAAGACAGCAAGGGTTGCTCCCAACTCTATCTTATCTGCTAGATAGGGCTGGTTAAAGAAGTTCACCGCAAAAACGACTTCTCCCTGCTTGAGGCTAAAACGCAGGCGATTGCGCTTGAAACCATAATACTGGACACTGGCAGGAGTCACGACTTGACCAGATAGGACTGCCTTTTCACCGTCTTCCAGTTCTAGGACTTGCTTGGTCTTAAAATCTTCGTAACGGAAAGGAAAGTAGAGCAAGAGGTCTTGCAAGTTTTCAATTCCTAGTTTGGCGTATTTTTCTGCTGACTTTGGTCCCACACCAGGTAAGACATGCAAGGGTTGATGTAGATTCATGCTCCACTCCTTTCTTTTCTAATAATATTCTCTCGGAATGCGGTCGCTGAGGAGACAAACCACTTCATAGTTAATGGTTCCACGGTAGGTCGCTACCTGAGTAGCTGTGATTTCCTTGTCTCCGTTGGAGCCAATTAAGGTTACTTTTGTTCCCAACGGATAAAGCTTAGGCAGACGAATGGTGATTTGGTCCATAGAAACTCGCCCAACGATTGGGCAAGCTTGGCCATCTACCAAGACAGCGAAATTTTGCATATCTCGTGTCCAACCATCCGCATAGCCGATTGGCACGGTCGCGATGACTTGCTCGCTATCCGCTTGATAAGTTGCTCCATAGCCCATGCAAGCCCCAGATGGAACTGTCTTGACATGAACCAGGGCAGATTCCAAGGTCAAGGCCGGTATCAAATCATAAGGCAAGTTCAAAACCTCTCCACTTGGGTTAAGACCATACATAGCGTCTCCCATACGGATCGCATTA
Source organism: uncultured Streptococcus sp. (assembly GCA_963524345.1). GTDB lineage: Bacteria > Bacillota > Bacilli > Lactobacillales > Streptococcaceae > Streptococcus. Next base: position 13,440 of record CAURHZ010000004.1, on the reverse strand, counting down.
AAAATAGTCTCTGCATGCCAAAGAGTCGTTGCCGAATTACTGGCATGAACCAGCTCTGGAAGACCTTTCATACTTTCCAAAATAGTTTTAAACCGTTCTAACTGTTCATTAAAGTAGGTATCTGATTCCTCATCTGCAGTCGCAAAGTGGGTAAAAATCCCTTCAACACGAGCACCATGTTGTTGGAGCAAGTCTTGAGCCTGCCCAGCCTCACGAGCCTCTCGAAAACCAATCCGTCCCATGCCTGAGTCAATCTTGAGGTGGACTGTCAAACCTGATAGGTCTTCTTCCTGATCTAAGAGCGCTTGAATCCACTCCAGCCCAGCCACTGTCAAGGTGATGTCGTATTCTTTAGCAAGAGAAACAGCTTCGATTTCAGAAACTCCTAAAATGAGGATTCGTTTGCTGAGTCCAGCCTGTCTGAGTTCAATGGCCTCATCAATATTGGAAACGCAAAAACCATCAACATCATCTTGAATCGCATTGGCAACGGCAACAGCCCCATGACCATAGGCATTAGCCTTGACTACTGCAAATTTGAGCGTTCCTTCAGGGATATGAGCCCCCATTTGCTGAATATTTTGTCGAATAGCTCCCAGATGAATCAGAGCCTTGGTTGGTCTATGTGGACTAGCTTTCATGATTTTCCTCCAAAATGACACTGGCTGTCACAAACTGATCTGTATGGCTGATAGACAGCCAAATCTTTCCTGAAAATGGTGACTGACTAAAATAAGGCGCCCCGCGTTCATTATTCAAGACTTCTAAATCTTGAAAACCGAGCTTGCCAATACCAGTTCCCATAGCCTTGGAAAAGGCCTCCTTAGCCGACCAGCGACCAGCCAAATATTCAATCTGCCTGCGCCCTTTGAGACTGGTGAAGCGCTCCATTTCCTTAGCGGTCAGCACGCGCTTAGCAAAGCCTTCATGTCGTGTAACTGCGCTTTCTATCGAAGCCAATTCTTCGATGTCAATTCCGTGTCCAACTATCATTCTCATCAAAAGGAGTTGAGATCCCCCAACTCCATCCTTTTCACTTATTTTGTCAAGGTAGCATAAATCTCTTCTACCAAGGCCTCTGTATTTTCCCAACCTAGACAAGGATCGGTAATGGAGCAACCAAAGACCTCTGGTTGGTTTTGACGACCATCTGCTAGGTAAGATTCAATCATAAAGCCTCGAACCGTCTTTTTAATCTTCTCATTCCAATCACGATTTTGCAAGGTCTGGCGGACAATTCGAATCTGTTCCATATATTGCTTTCCTGAGTTATCATGGTTGGTATCAATGAGGATAAAGGGATTTTCAAGTCCCATGGCTTCATAGCGTTCAATGGCATTTAGCAAGGTTTCATAGTAAAAGTTAGGCTCATTTTTCCCATATTCATTAACTGCTCCACGAAGGATGACGTGGGCCAAGGGATTTCCTGAAGTTTCAACTTCTTGACCATGAAAGAGGAAGGTCTGTTTGTTCTGAGCAGCATAGATACCGTTAAACATAACCCCAAGATTTCCTGAGGTTGGATTTTTCATCCCGACCGGTGCATCAATCCCTGAGGCCACAAAGCGGTGCTCTTGGTCTTCCACAGAACGAGCCCCAACAGCATGGTAGCTGACCAAATCATCTACCAAGACCAGATTTGACGGATAAAGCATCTCATCTGCCGTCGTCAAACCAGTCTCTGTAATGACGCGGTAGTGCAACTGGCGCACAGCCTGCAAGCCGTTAATCAGGCTTGGAGCCTTAGAAGTATCTGGTTGGTGAACCAAACCTTTATAGCCGTCTCCGTTGGTACGAGGTTTAGCTGTATAAACACGCATAACCATGAAAATCTTGTCCGCCACCTTCTTTTGCAAGGCGGATAAACGACGGGCATATTCCAAGACAGCCTCTTCATTATCAGAAGAGCAAGGACCAATCACCAAAAGGATACGGTCATCTTCTCCTGAAATAATGTCTGCCAATTCTCTATCACGACGCTCCTTCAGTCGCAAGGCTTCCGCAGACAATTGAGTTTCTGCCTTGATTGCTTCAATATCGATTTCTTGACCTTTTTCAATAAATGCCATACTATTCTCCTAGCGTTTGGTAGATTTCTCTGACAAGGGCTTCTGTATTTTCCCAGCCCAGGCAAGGGTCCGTGATAGACTTGCCAAATACTTCCGGTTCGTTTTGACGGCCGTCTTCTAGATAAGACTCAATCATAAAACCACGAACGTACTGCTTGATTTTTTCATTCCAATCACGATTAATCAAGGTCTGACGGACAATTCGAATCTGATCCATGTATTGCTTACCAGAGTTGTCATGATTGGTATCTACAATGATAAAAGGATTTTCCAAGCCCATTTTCTCATACTGGGCAATGGTATCCATCAAATTATCATAGTAGTAGTTAGGAATATTCTTACCATACTCATTAATTGCTCCACGAAGAATGGCGTGCGAAAGCGGGTTCCCAGTTGTTTCCACTTCTTTTCCTAGGAAAAGGAAACTTTGTTTGTTTTGAGCAGCATAAATCCCATTAAACATAACATTGAGATTTCCAGAGGTTGGATTTTTAAACCCAGTCGCGAAATCTGCTCCACTGGCCACAAAGCGGTGTTGCTGGTCTTCAACTGAACGAGCACCAACTGCCATGTAAGAAATCAAATCATCCACAAGCGGAAGATTCTCAGGATAAAGCATTTCATCAGCTGTCGTCATACCTGTTTCCGTAATGACACGATAATGAAGATGTCGAACGGCTTTGATTCCGTTGATGAGACTAGGGGCTTCTGCTGTGTTAGGCTGGTGAATCAAGCCCTTATAGCCATCTCCGTTGGTACGGGGTTTGGCTGTATAAACACGCATAACCATAAAGATACGGTCTGCTACTTCTTCTTGTAAAGCTGCCAAACGTTTAGCGTACTCAAGGACAGCTTCTTCATTATCAGATGAGCACGGTCCGATTACCAAGAGAATTCTCTGGTCTTCTCCACGCATAATGGCTTCTAGCTCTTGATCACGCTGTGATTTTCTCTCCAAAGCTTGGCCTTCCAATTTTGATAAGGCACGAACTTCTTCAATATTAATTTTAGGACTTTTTGCTGTAAATACCATAACTCATCTCCTTATAAAGCAAACGGATACCAAGTAAAAATTTACTTTTCACAAGGTATCCGCCTCTAAACTATCTCATTTTATTGTCTTTTACCGTGACAGTTTTTAAACTTCTTACCAGAACCACATGGGCAAAGTTCATTCCGTCCAATCTGGCTCAAATCCAAATTTTCAGGCATATTTGCTTGGTGGGCAGCGATATTACGAGTCGCTGTTGTACTGATATGGTGTTCTGCTTGTGGTCTTTCTTGTTCATGAATTTGTGCTTTCATCATCAAGCGTGTCACATCAAACTCAATCGAACCAATCATGTCATTAAACATACGGAAACCTTCTGCCTGATACTCAACAACAGGGTTGTTCTGAGCATAGCCACGAAGTCCAACCGCATTACGCAATTGATCGAGGGCATCGATATGATCTGTCCACTTGTTATCTACCACTCGTAGAATCAAGACTTTTTGGAATTCTTTAACTGCTTCTTCATCGCGTAGTTTTGAAACCTGACTATCGTAAACTTGCAAGGCACGTTGGAAAAGTTCTTCCTTGATGGCCTTATCAGACAATCCTGACAAGTCTTCCATCGTAATAGAATCTTCTGGAAGCAAGTTGTACTTAGCAAAGTTCAAAATTGCTTCTAGCTTTTCATCTTGTTTTGCACGCGCATGACCATCAACGACACGACCAATCGTACGTTTGATCATAGCCTGAATTTCAGGTGCCAAGTCACGGTCTGCAGTGATGACATCATAACGTTGAGCGTAGATAATCTCACGTTGTTCACGCATGACATCATCGTATTGAAGGACTTGTTTACGAGTATCGTAGTTATTCCCTTCGACACGTTTTTGCGCTGCTTCGACCTGACGTGTCAACATACGAGACTCAATCGCCTCTTCAGACATATTCAAGCGTTCAAAGATTCCCTTCAAACGTTCAGAACCAAAACGTTTCATCAAATCATCTTCAAGAGATAGGTAGAATTGTGACTCACCTGGGTCTCCTTGACGACCTGAACGTCCACGAAGCTGGTTATCGATACGACGGCTTTCATGGCGTTCTGTACCAATCACACAAAGTCCACCCAATTCGCGAACCCCTTCACCAAGCTTGATGTCAGTACCACGACCGGCCATGTTAGTCGCAATGGTAACAGCACCACGTTGACCAGCATTCATGATGATTTGAGCTTCTTTATAGTGGTTTTTGGCATTCAAGACTTCGTGAGGAACACCAGCTGCGACCAATTTCTTAGAAATGTAGTCACTAGTTTCAACCGCTACTGTACCAACCAAGACAGGCTGACCCTTTTGGTAACGAGCCTTAACGTCTTCGACAACCGCCTTAAACTTAGCCTCGATACTTGCATAAAGAAGGTCTGAGTGGTCAATACGTTGAACAGGACGGTTTGTTGGGATTGGAATAACACGAATGTTGTAAATTTCACGGAATTCTTCTTCCTCAGTCTTACCTGTACCCGTCATACCAGACAATTTCTTGTACATACGGAAGAGGTTTTGGTAAGTGATTGAGGCAGATGTCTTGGTTTCATCCTGAATTGGCACACCTTCTTTGGCTTCAATGGCTTGGTGCAATCCATCAGAATAACGACGACCTTCCATGGTACGACCTGTAAATTGGTCGACGATCAGAATTTCTTGCTCTTCGCTCACCACATAGTCAATATCGAGAAGCATGATGTAGTTGGCACGAAGGGCGTTATCGATAAAGTGAGTCAGAGCTACGTTTTCGATGTCATAGAGATTTTCAAGTTTGAAGTAGCTTTCAGCCTTGTCAATCCCTGAATCAGACAAACCAATAGTCTTAGACTGCACATCGATGATGTAGTCGTCTTTATCCAAAGATTTTACATAGTGGTCTGCCATGTGGTAGAGCTGACTAGTTTCAACCGCATTAGCACCTGATACAATCAATGGTGTACGGGCTTCGTCAATCAAGATAGAATCAACCTCATCGACCAAGGCATAGTTAAGCGGGCGTTGTACCATGTTTTCAGCGCGAACGACCATGTTATCACGAAGGTAGTCAAATCCGATTTCTGAGTTAGTTGAGTAGGTAATGTCACACTCATAGGCTTCTTTTTTCTCCATTGGAGATTTGGCAGCCAAGTTAATCCCTACTGACAAACCAAGCCATGAGTACAATTCACCCATCTCAGTCGCATCACGTTCTGACAAGTATTCATTGACCGTAACTACGTGAACCCCTTTACCTGAAAGGGCATTGAGGTATACTGGCATGGTCGCAGTCAAGGTTTTCCCTTCCCCTGTACGCATCTCTGGCACGTCACCATGGTGAAGAACGATTCCCCCCATGACCTGAACCTTATATGGGAAGAGACCTAGGACACGTTTAGCACCTTCACGGACAACCGCAAATGCTTCATAAAGCAATGAATCCAGTGATTCTCCATTTTGATAACGTTCTTTAAATTCAACTGTTTTTGCTTTTAGTTGGTCATCAGTCAAAGCAGCCATTTGGTCTTCGTATTTGAAAACCTTGTCAGCCATCTTTTCCAGACGACGGATTTCTCCTTTATCATTTTCGATAATTGTTTTTAAAATATTAGCCATGTTTTTCCTTACTTTAAATTCCGAATATTTTAGAATGTTCTTTTAATTTTAGCACAATTACTGATTATTTTCAAGGAAGAATCCCCATTTTGAAAAGGAAAAAGAGGCTAGTTTCCAAGCTAACCTCTCTGACTTTTATGATGCTTTAATTGCCAAAAATCGGCAAAATCGCAAATAGGATAAATAGATTAATCCAAAGAGAAAAACAGCAGATCAATCCAAAAACAAAGAGACTGACTTTCTTGGACAGCAAGGCCATCAAAATAGACAGAATACCAAAAACTAGCAAGACTTTCTGTATGCTGAAGAGGTCAATCTTTCCCCCCAGAATCGGACTGCCCCAAGGAAGAAAGAAGAAAGCAATCCAGATCAACAGAACTAAACCAATATAGAATTTAGAATATTGTGTAATAAATGATTTTAGACGTGTCATTAGCTACCTCCTATCAATAAAAACCATATAAATCAATACCTTCCACCTTTTGACTTCCCTAGTTCTCGTCTCAAGCGAAACATGTTTTTGAAAAAGATATAGGTTAACCAGTCACTGCCTAGAGATAAGACTATCAAAAGAAACCAAACACCCCAATCACTAGCATCTGATACATAATTTAGAACAAAAGGGAAAAATAAGAATGAAAAAATTGTCATATCCATGCTAAACAGAGCTAAAAGGGAAATATAAATCCAGTAAAAATAGTATAAGATGGGGAAAATTTTACTGTTTCTGTCAGCATTGTCTATCCAATAGAAAAAATATAAACAAGGAAATAAGAGTATCAAATGAAACCAATTAAAGGACAATCTCATCAGCGACACCTCCTCTTTAAAATTGTTTTCTTTAGTTTCGTTCTATTAAATGTTCTTACCAATATAAATCAATGCCTTCCGCCTTTAGACTTCCCTAGTTCTCGTCTCAAGCGAAGCATTTTTTTGAAACAGAAATAAGTTAACCTATTCAGACCAATAGCTAGCAGAATAAAAAGAAACCAAATGCCCCATAACTTGATATCTGTCACATTTCTCAAGACGATATTGAAAAACAGAACTGAAATAACTGTCCAAGCAAGGCTAAAAAGAGCATAGAGGGGGATGTAAAACCAGTAAAAATAGTAAAAAATTGGGAAAAATTTACTATCTCTATTGGCCTTTTCAATCCAGCTGAAAAAGTAAAACCAGGGAAATAGGATTATCAATTTAAACAAATGTTTCATCACCAGCCCCCTTTTATTTGATAGCGTTTTCTTCACCTTCATTCTATCAAAAAAATCTGGAAATGTCATTCCAGATTCTACTTTTTTATTTACGTTTTCTTGCGATGAGATGAATCGGTGTTCCTTCAAAGACAAAGGCCTTGCGGATTTGATTTTCCAAGAAACGTAGGTAAGAAAAGTGCATGAGTTCTTCTTCGTTGACAAAGATGACAAAGGTTGGTGGCTTAGTTGCCACTTGGGTCGCATAGAAAATCTTAAGGCGTTTTCCTTTGTCTGTCGGTGTTGGGTTGATGGCAATAGCATCCATAATCACATCGTTCAAGACAGCTGATGGAATACGTGTGTTTTGACTTTCACTGATTTGCTTGATCATCTCAGGAAGTTTGTGGAGACGTTGCTTGGTCAAAGCTGATACAAAGATAATCGGTGCGTAAGGCAGGTATTGGAACTGCTCACGGATATCTTCTTCCCAGTTTTTCATAGTGTGGTTGTCTTTTTCAAGCGTATCCCACTTGTTGACCACGATAATCATCCCTTTACCAGCTTCATGGGCAAATCCTGCGATACGCTTATCGTATTCACGAATCCCCTCTTCCGCATTGATGACCATCAAGACCACATCTGAACGATCAATAGCTCGCATAGCGCGCATGACAGAGTATTTCTCGGTATTTTCATAAACCTTACCAGACTTGCGCATACCAGCCGTATCAATCATGGTAAACTCTTGACCATCTGTATCTGTAAAGTGGGTATCAATAGCGTCACGCGTTGTTCCAGCAACGGGACTAGCAATGACACGGTCTTCTCCCAAGATAGCGTTAATCAAGCTTGATTTTCCGACGTTAGGACGACCAATCAAGCTAAACTTAATGACATCTGGATTTTCTTCCTCATATTCGTTTGGAAGATTTTCTACGATGGCATCTAGCACATCCCCTGTACCGATACCATGGACAGATGAGATAGGCAATGGTTCACCCAAACCAAGAGCATAGAAATCATAGATATCATTTCGCATTTCAGGGTTGTCCACCTTGTTGACTGCGAGAATAACTGGTTTGTGGGTCTTATAAAGCTTACGGGCTACGTATTCGTCTGCATCGGTAATTCCTTCCTTACCAGATACGACAAAGACAATAACATCGGCTTCTTCCATGGCAATTTCTGCCTGGTGCTTGATTTGTTCCATGAAAGGAGCATCGACATCATCGATTCCTCCTGTATCAATCATGCTAAAAGAACGATTGAGCCACTCACCCGTTGCATAGATACGGTCACGTGTCACTCCTTCGACATCTTCTACAATGGAGATTCGCTCACCAGCGATCCGATTAAATAGGGTTGATTTCCCAACATTGGGACGACCTACAATGGCAATAGTTGGTAGGGCCATAATTTCTCACTTTCTACAATAACTTCTTCTGTTCAAGATTTTTTCTAGTTGAGTTTGGTTCTGCTTGACCAAACTGTTCTGCTAGGCGCTGACTCCAGCTTGTGGTTGCACGCGCTCCAGCATAGTCAGCCTGTACACGGTCATAAGCCTCAATCGCATCAACTGTTTGTTCCTGGTATTCTTCCTCAAACACCACTTGATTCAATGGCAAGCGAGGTTTGACTTCATGTTCTTCATTTGGTATTCCTAGTGCCATCCCAAAGACAGGATAGGTGTAGTCAGGCAGGTTAAAAAGCTCTGCCACTTCTTCTGACTTGTAACGCACCAAACCGATAATCACACCACCATAGCCCAAGCTTTCAGCTGCCAGCAAGGCATTTTGACCAGCAAGAGCCGCATCGACTGAACTAATCAAGATACCTTCTACACCTTGAGGTTGGAAATTGTCAGTATGAAGCTGGGCTCCCTTTTCCGCTCGGTTCAAATCTCCGACAAAGAGAAGGAAAACAGCAGACTGGCGAATAGCTTCTTGAGGTACCAATTCATACAAGGCATCTTTCTTTTCTTGACTTTGCACTACAATCACAGAGTAGGATTGGAAATTTTTCCAAGACGAGGCCATCTGGGCTACTGTCAGGATTTCGGTCAAGTCTTCCTGAGGAAGGGCTTGCTCTTTAAATCTGCGCACTGAAGTATGAGCCTTCATTAATTTGATTGTTTCTGTCATCGACGGTTTACTCCTTCTAAACGAGTCTCCTCAGCCAAATAACGGATGCGTTCCATGACCCGTCTAGCTTCCCAGATTTCGTCATTTCCATGTTTCCCTTTAGCAAAATGCTGCTCCAAATCTTCAAAGTCGAAGTTGGATGTGAAAAAGGTCGGTAAATCTTCCTGCATCCGATATTGGAGAATGACTTGTAGGATTTCATCCCGCACCCAAGCTGTTGATTGCTCGGCGCCAATATCATCTAAAATCAGGACTTCAGAAAGCTTAAGCTCATCCACCAAGGTCTTGACATTGCCATCACCGATAGCATTTTTGACATCGATGACAAAGCTAGGATAGTGGAGAAGAGTGGATGAAACACCACGTTTTTCTGATAAATCATGAGCTAAGGCAGCCACCATGAAACTTTTACCCACACCAAAATCTCCATATAGGTAAAGACCTTTTCGAATAGCTGGATATTGCTCCACGAAGGCTAATAGCTTTTCAAAAACTGGCAAGCGCCCCAAATCATCCAAGTCTACTTGAGCCAAACTAGCTTTCCTGAGACTGGCTGGCAGATTGATTAACTTGAGGCGGTTCTTAATAGCCGCTTCTTTTTCCGCTGCGATTAGTTCAGGAGTTTCTTCGTAAGAAACGTCCGCATAGCCATGATTCATAACCAAAATCGGCTTGTAGCCTTTGGCAATATAATCCGTATCACCACGGAGAAACTTGTCACGCTCGGTAATGTACTGATTAAACTTGGAGATACTGCGATTTAATTCCTCTGGAGTCAGGGATTCTTGCTGGATAAAGGCCGCAACATCAGGATCCTTCATGATTTTCTGGACCAAATCTTGATAATGAAAACGACTAGGTTGACGTTTGAGTACGTCTCCGACACTTTCCATCTAATCTCCTCCTTTTTCTAATCGAGCTAATAGTTCTTGTTTCTTACGTTCTAGTTCCAGACGAGTTTCATCGCTGGTTTCATTCTTATAATCTGGGTTACTCCACTTGGGTACATTGGACTTGGCAGGACCGGGTTTACTAGTCTTTTGAGCCTGATTCTTCTGTCCTCGCTCACGGATGCGTAAGACTGCCTCTTCTGCCGAATGAATCTTTTGATAGGCGTAATCATTGGCTACCTTCATGGCATATTTCTCATTGATATTTGCCGAATCCACCTTATTAAAGGTCAACAAGAGAATGATATTAATAACTTCGTCCAGCAAGCCCAAACCAGCCATCTGCTGCAAGAGTTCTCTTTCTGTTTGGGTAATGGTCCCCTTGCGTGTTTGCTTGATTTCTGCTAAGAACTGCAGGGCCGTTTTACTTTTGGCTTCTTTGATAATGGTCGTTTCCTTAGGACTAAAGTCAGAGGAAACAGGTTTTTGAGCAATTTTTTCCCGCATGCGTTTAGTTGAAATAACCTGGGAAACAGCTGTTGACTTAGCCAATTGATAGGTTTCAAACCAAGTCCATTTCTTCTCCTCGGCAATGGCAAAGAGGTTTAAGACATCGGACTGCTCATCCGCAAAGCGAAGCCCATCTCGAGCCATAAGCTGACGAAAATGGTCTAAGTCAAAATCGTTGGCCACTTTCTTCTTGAGACCAAGGTCTTCTTGATTTCCTAGTTCTGCCAAATCTGGAAAGACTTGATTGAGTGAGACAGGTATTTCTTCACCATCAGCACTTTCAACTTTCAAATCCTCCACAGCTGCATCGCCAATCTTTTTCTCCAAAAGTCTGCGATAAACAGGATGCTCCAAGAAATCTTGACTTGAAAGAGGAGCATGGATAACTATCTGATAGGTATCACCCTTTTGATAGAGGGTCAAGAGATTAAAAGCAGATAGGATTTTCAAAGATTTTAAAAGTCTGTCCATCCCAAAGTTGAGATGGTTAAGAATGCTTGAAAAAAGATATTCCTTTCTACCATTATCCCAAAAACTAATCGTATAAAGATAAAGGCTCAGTGCCTCCTGACCGATAATCGGGAGGTAGCACTGTACCAGAGATGAGGTATCTTGCGACACCCGATTATTCTTTAGATAAGAAAAACGGTCAATTGGCTTCATTTATCTTTCCTTTTTCTTTTTAGAGGACTGGGTGATTTGTTGGAGCAAGCTCTCTAACTCACTGACATCCTTAAAACTACGATAGACACTGGCAAAACGTACATAGGTAATCTCATCTAACTCAGCCAACTCCTCCATGACGAGTGAACCAATGTCCTCACTTTGAATTTCATTTTCATTTCGACCACGGAGTTTCTGTTCGATACGATTGACTACCATGTTGATTTCATCACTTGACACAGGACGTTTCTGGGCTGAGCGGATAATCCCATTAAAGATTTTATCTCTAGAGAATTGTTCCCGTGTGCCATCTTTTTTAACAACCACTAAGGTTCTTTCTTCTACTCGTTCGTAGGTTGTAAAACGGTGCTGGCATTCGTCGCACTCACGTCTTCTACGAATGGTGTTCCCTTCTTCTGCTTGGCGACTATCGATAACACTTGACTTGGTAGCCCCACATTTTGGACAACGCATCCTTTCCCTCCTTATCGTTTTCTTTTCATTATACCATTTTTTAAGCGATTCCCAAAACAATTCTTCTTTTTGCTTGACAAGTTTTTTGTTTTGTTGTATTATTTAATTAAGACAAAGAGATAAAAGAAAGGAGACCAAGATGTCCTGGACATTTGACAACAAAAAACCCATCTATTTACAGATTATGGAGAAAATCAAGCTTCAGATTGTTTCCCATACACTGGAACCCAATCAACAACTTCCAACCGTGAGAGAGCTAGCTAGCGAGGCTAGTGTCAATCCAAACACCATCCAAAGAGCCTTGTCAGACCTTGAACGAGAAGGATTTGTCTACAGCAAGCGCACAACTGGACGATTTGTGACTGAGGATAAGGAGCTAATCGCCCAATCGCGCAAACAATTATCAGAAGAAGAATTGGAACACTTTGTTTCCTCCATGACCCATTTTGGCTATGAAAAAGAAGAACTACCAGGCGTAGTCGGCGATTATATTAAAGGAGTTTAAGCCTATGTCATTACTAGCATTTGAAAATGTATCCAAATCTTATGGAGCAACACCAGCCCTCGAAAATGTTTCCCTTGACATCCCAGCTGGAAAAATTGTCGGTCTCCTCGGCCCAAACGGCTCAGGAAAAACAACCCTGATTAAACTCATCAATGGTCTCTTACAACCAGATCAAGGACGTGTCCTTATCAACGATATGGACCCAAGCCCAGCAACCAAGGCCATCGTGGCTTATTTGCCGGATACGACCTATCTCAATGAGCAAATGAAGGTCAAAGAAGCCCTAACCTACTTCAAGACCTTCTATAAAGATTTCAATCTTGAACGCGCCCATCATCTACTTGCAGACCTAGGAATTGATGAAAATAGTCGTCTCAAGAAACTATCAAAAGGAAACAAGGAAAAGGTACAACTGATTTTGGTTATGAGCCGTGATGCTCGTCTCTACGTTCTGGACGAACCTATTGGTGGAGTGGACCCAGCAGCCCGTGAGTATATCCTCAATACCATTATCAATAACTACTCACCAACTTCTACCGTTTTGATTTCTACCCACTTGATTTCTGATATCGAGCCAATATTGGATGAAATTGTATTCCTCAAAGACGGAAAAGTCGTCCGTCAAGGAAATGTAGATGATATTCGCTATGAGTCAGGTGAATCCATCGACCAGCTCTTCCGTCAGGAATTTAAGGCCTAAAAAAAGGAGATTATTATGTTTTGGAATTTAATTCGCTACGAATTTAAAAATGTTAACAAGTGGTATTTAGCCCTCTACGCTGCCGTTCTAGCCCTTTCTGCCCTTATCGGAATACAGACACAAAATTATAACAATCTACCTGTCAAAGAAAGTCAACCTACTATGCTACTTTTTCTAGCTACTGTCTTTAGTGGTTTGATGGTTACACTTGTGATTTCAACTATCTTCTTGATTATTAAACGATTCAAAGGAAGTGTCTATGACCGACAAGGCTATCTGACTTTGACCTTGCCAGTTTCTGAACACCATATCATCACAGCCAAACTAATCGGTGCCTTTATCTGGTCGTTGATTAGCACTGCTGTCTTACTCCTATGTATCTATATTATCTTATTGTCAACAAATTCTGATGAAGTTCAACTTTCTACTCTTCTGTCATTTGTTGCAGAACATTTTACCGGCTTTAGTCTTACTGTCTTATCCTTCCTGCTTAGTACAATTTCAGGTATCCTCTGCATCTACTTGGCCATTTCCATTGGACAACTGTTCAATGAATACCGTACAGCACTCGCTGTTGCAGCCTACATTGGTATTCAAATCGTCATTGGATTTATTGGAGTTTTCTTCAATACCAGTACTAACTTCTATGTCAATTCACTTGCAGG
>CAURHZ010000003.1:0-21841 GCA_963524345.1 uncultured Streptococcus sp. | reverse complement strand
AATTGCTCATTTGTAGTAGGCAGTTTTTTAGCAGTCTCTAGGAGAGCAGCAACTAAATCTTCACTCAAATCATGTCGAGCATGATTGTAAAGATCTTTTACAAGGCTTTCTAGGTTTGGTTCTACCATCCCTACCACCTCCCTTATGGTTTAATAATTTTTAATCAAATCAACTGTTGAACGATCCAATTTTTTCACCAAGGCTTGCAAGAAAGCTTGCGCTTCTAAGAAGTCATCCATAGCGTAGAGGGTTTGATGAGAATGGATATAACGAGCGCAAACACCGATTGTTGTTGATGGGACACCACCATTTTTCAAATGAGCTGCGCCAGCGTCTGTTCCGCCTTTACCACAGTAGTATTGGTACTTGATTCCAGCTTCTTCAGCAGTTGTCAAAAGGAAATCCTTCATCCCTGGGAGAAGCAAGTGACCTGGGTCGTAGAAACGAATCAAGGTTCCATCCCCAATCTTGCCTTGACCGCCATAAACATCACCTGCTGGTGAGCAATCAACTGCTAGGAAGACTTCTGGATCAAACTTGGTTGTAGATGTATGAGCACCGCGGAGACCAACTTCTTCTTGGACGTTAGAGCCAAGATAGAGTTCATTTCCGAGTTTTTGACCTGACAGAGCTTCTGCCAACTCGCTCACCATAAGAACTCCATAGCGATTGTCCCAAGCTTTTGAAATGATATTTTTTTCATTGGCTGTTAAGATAGCGGAACTATCTGGGACAATGGTGTCACCAGGACGGATTCCAAAGCTTTCTGCCTCAGCCTTATCCGCAAAACCGCCATCAAAGACGATATCTGCAATGGCAGGCATGGTTGGTCCGCCCTTACCACGAGTCAAATGTGGCGGAACAGAGCCTGAAATCACAGGAATTTCACGACCGTCACGAGTAAAGAGTTTAAAGCGCTGGCTACTAACCACCATAGGATTCCAACCACCGATTTCTACGACACGGAAGGTACCATCTGGCTTTATTTCGCTGACCATAAAACCAACTTCATCCATGTGAGAAGCGACCAAGACGCGCGGTGCATCTGCAGCTTCTGAATGTTTGATACCAAAAATACCACCCAAGCCATCTGTCACCACTTCATCCACGTGCGGTGTCAACTTTTCACGAAGATAAGCACGAACAGGTGCTTCATGACCTGAGATCGCAGCAAGTTCTGTTACTTCTTTGATTTTTGAAAATAATGTTGTCATTTCAGTTCCTTCTTTCTTTCATCCATTTTACCACTTTTTATAGGAGAAGGATAGCGGGAAGGTGGATTGGTTTTTACCCAGTTTTCCAATAAAAGAGAGGGGCAGATATTATTTCAGGAATTTTTCTTTCTTTTTACATTAAATTGTCAGAAAATTTATTGACAGATTAAAGAAATCGTGTTACAGTAATATCCGCAGGTATCTTTCGATACCAAATCTACATGAAAGGACTGGGTATGAAACTTTCTCATTATTTAATTGGCTTACTTCTACTCCTAGTCTTTCTCTCTATTAGCATTGGGACCAGTGATTTTTCATGGGGAAAACTCTTTGCTCTGGATCATGACACCTGGCTCCTCTTTCAAGAGTCACGTCTTCCAAGGACGATTAGCATTCTCCTAACTGCCTCTAGTATGAGTATGGCAGGACTTCTCATGCAGACTATCACTCAAAATCAGTTTGCTGCTCCGAGTACAGTTGGAACCACTGAAGCCGCCAAACTGGGAATGGTATTGAGCCTCTTTGTCTTTCCGTCGGCTAGTCTGACTCAAAAGATGCTCTTCGCTTTTGTTTCATCCATCGTATTCACCCTCTTCTTCCTAGCCTTTATGACTATTTTCTCTGTAAAGGAAAGGTGGATGTTGCCTCTGATTGGAATCATCTATAGCGGGATTATCTGTTCTGTGACAGAAGTTATCGCCTATCGTTTCAATCTGGTTCAGAGTATGACTGCCTGGACCCAGGGCTCCTTCTCCATGATTCAGACCCATCAGTATGAGTGGCTCTTCTTAGGCCTCATCATCCTGATAGCCGTTTGGAAATTATCCCAAACCTTCACCATCATGAATCTGGGCAAAGAAACCAGTGAGAGTTTAGGGATTTCTTACTCCCTACTTGAAAAACTAGCTCTCTTTCTGGTGGCACTAACGACTAGTGTCACCATAATTACCGTGGGTGGCTTACCTTTCCTTGGAGTCATCGTTCCCAATCTGGTTCGCAAGCACTATGGAGATAATTTGAGTCAAACCAAACTCATGGTCGCACTGGTCGGTACCAATTTAGTTCTGGCTTGCGATATCCTATCTCGAGTCTTGATCCGACCCTATGAGCTGTCTGTCAGTCTTCTACTAGGAATCATCGGTAGCCTCGTCTTTATCCTACTTCTCTGGAGAGGGGGACGAAAAGATGCAGTTTAAAAGCAAACATACCAAGCTCTTCTGGTTTCTTATTATTCTTACCGTCGGAGCTTGTCTTCTCTACTTTTGGCCCATTACTCACCTGTCAGCCTTTGCTTGGAAGTTGCGTTCCCAAAAGGTTATCGTTTATCTCTTGGTAGCCATCGCGACAGGGATTTCGACCATTAGTTTTCAAACCCTAACGGAAAATCGCTTCCTGACGCCAAGTATTTTGGGAATCGAATCCTTCTACGTCCTACTACAAACTCTGCTACTGGTTTTTGAAAGTAAGTTTCTTCAACTTGGTAAGTCTCCTATTTTAGAATTCCTAGTCTTACTTCTACTTCAGTCCCTCTTCTTTCTCGCCTTACAAGGCTACTTGAAGACACTGATGAAGCAAGATCTGGTCTTCATTCTGCTGATCTGCCTAGCCCTCGGAGGCCTCTTTCGAAATATCAGTACCTTCCTACAAGTCCTGATGGATCCAAATGAATACGATAAACTGCAGAACAGTCTCTTTGCCTCCTTTCAGCATCTCAACACTTCCATCCTAGCAATCGGTTCTCTGATCATCCTCGCTTTGACCATCTTTTTCTTTCGAAAAGCAGTCATTCTGGATGTCTTGCACCTGCAAAGAGAAACAGCTCAGATACTGGGACTCGACGTTGAAAAAGAACAGAGAGAGCTCCTCTGGGGAATCGTGCTTTTGACCTCAACGGCTACTGCCTTGGTAGGGCCTATGGCCTTCTTCGGCTTTATGCTGGCCAATCTCACCTACCTAATCGTCAAAGACTATCGACACAAGTTGCTCTTTATCGTAGCCATTCTGATTGGATTTATTAGTTTAACCTTGGGACAAGCTCTCATCGAACGAGTCTTTGCGCTGGAAATTCGCATCAGCATGATCATTGAGAGCGTGGGTGGTTTCTTATTCTTTATCTTACTTTACAGGAGGGCACGTCAGTGAAACTGGAAAACATTGACAAATCCATTCAAAAACAGGATATTTTGCAAGACATTTCCCTTGAAGTCAGTCCTAGGAAACTGACAGCCTTCATTGGTCCAAATGGTGCTGGAAAATCAACTCTCCTCTCCATCATGAGCAGACTGACCAAGAAAGATCAGGGGATTCTTAGTATTAAAGGTCGTGAAATCGAAAGCTGGAATTCCCAAGAACTAGCCAAAGAACTGACTATCCTAAAGCAGAAAATCAATTACCAGGCCAAATTAACCGTTGAAGAACTGGTCAGTTTTGGACGTTTTCCCTACAGTCGGGGTAGACTGAGAACAGAGGATTGGGCAAAAATCCGAGAAACTCTGGACTATCTGGAACTGACCAACTTAAAAGACCGCTACATAGATAGTCTGTCTGGCGGACAGCTCCAACGTGTCTTTATCGCTATGGTACTGGCCCAGGATACGGACTTTATCTTACTAGACGAACCGCTTAACAATCTTGATATCAAGCAAAGCGTCAGCATGATGCAGATTCTTCGGCGACTGGTGGAAGAACTAGGGAAGACCATTATCATCGTCCTCCACGATATCAACATGGCCAGTCAATATGCGGATGAAATTGTTGCCTTCAAGGACGGCCAAGTCTTTCGCAAGGGAACCACAAATCAAATCATGCAGGCTGACCTGCTCAGTCAACTTTACGAGATTCCCATCACACTGGCGGATATCAATGGCAAAAAGATCTGTATCTATAGCTAGTAACTCAGAAACTCGAGTTAGAGAACCCTCAGTCTCTTAGCTAACAAGCCTATCTAAGAGACTCCCTACATCGTTATCACATTTTAAAAAGGAGAAATCATGAAAACATCCCTTAAACTTTATCTCACTGCCCTAGCGGCCAGCTTCTTGCTCCTACTTGGTGCATGTAGTACAAACTCAAGCACTAGTAAGACGGAGTCAAGTAGCTCTGCTCCAACAGAGGTAACCATTAAAAGTTCACTAGGTGTAGTCACACTTTCAAAAGTCCCTGAAAAGATTGTGACCTTTGACCTCGGTGCTGCGGATACTATTCGCGCTTTAGGTTTTGAAAAGAATATCGTCGGAATGCCTACAAAAACTGTTCCGACTTATCTTAAAGACCTAGCTGGAAAAGTTAAAAATGTTGGTTCTATGGTTGAGCCAGACCTAGAAGCCCTTGCTGCTCTTGAACCAGACCTAATTATCGCTTCACCACGTACCCAAAAATTCGTAGATAAGTTCAACGAAATCGCTCCGACTGTTCTCTTCCAAGCAGGCAAAGATGACTACTGGACTTCTACCAAGACTAATATCGAATCCTTAGCAGGCGCCTTTGGTGAAACTGGCACACAGAAAGCCAAGGAAGAATTAGCCAAGCTAGACAAGAGCATCCAAGAAGTCGCTACTAAAAACGAAAGTTCTGACAAAAAAGCCCTTGCTATCCTCCTCAACGAAGGAAAAATGGCAGCCTTTGGTGCCCAATCTCGTTTCTCTTTCTTGTATCAAACCTTGAAATTCAAACCAACTGATACAAAATTTGAAAACTCACGCCACGGACAAGAAGTCAGCTTTGAAAGTGTCAAAGAAATCAATCCTGACATCCTCTTTGTCATCAACCGCACCCTTGCCATCGGTGGGGACAACTCTAGCAACGACGGTGTCCTAGAAAATGCCCTTATCGCTGAAACACCTGCCGCTAAAAATGGTAAGATTATCCAACTAACACCAGACCTCTGGTATCTAAGTGGAGGCGGACTTGAATCAACCAAACTCATGATTGAAGACGCGCAAAAAGCCTTGAAATAAGCTGCTTCAAACTCAACTAACATCTTTACATGATAAAACGCATCCTATCAGACTCACTCAAACCTGATAGGATGCGTTTTTATCATTTCACTAAAATATTTTTACCTAGCCTCATTTTTCTTCTTGATTCCGTTTAAGGGAAAAATGGTCTGGGACGGGGTCCTTACCTGTTTTCGACCAGGGATGGCAACGTAAAATCCGAGCCAAGCCCATCAAGACACCCTTGAAGCCATGTTTTTCAATAGCCTGAATCATGTAGTTGGAACAAGTCGGCTCAAAGCGACAAGAGGGTGGAAAGGCTGGGGAGATAAAACGTTGGTAAAAGCGCACAGGCGCTATCAAAATTCGTTTCATTATTTCTTGGTTACAGCCATGGTGTGTAGTTGGCTGATTTCTTTTTTATTAAGACGACGGGATTCTCCTGGACGGAGTCCTGTCAAGTCTAGATGTCCAAAACGGGTCCGTGACAACTTGTCCACTTGAAGACCGACAGCTTCAAACATCTTTTTAACCTGGTGGTTACGCCCTTCATGGATAGTCAACTGCACCACAGAGCGGTTTTTGACTGGATCCACTTTGAGAATCTCATAGACAGCCGGCTTGGTTTTCTTACCATCAATCTCAAGTCCACGGGTCAAGGGGCGGAGATTATCCTTATTGGCCACACCTTTAACACGCGCGACATAAACCTTGTCAATCTCATTACGAGGGTGAATCATTTCATCCGTAAAATCCCCGTCATTAGTCAAAATCAAGACACCTGATGTGTCCCAGTCTAAACGACCTACAGGGTAGATGCGCTCCTTCACGTTGGGCAAGAGGTCGACAACCGTCTTGCGGCCCTTGTCATCTGTCACACTGGAAATGACACCGCGTGGTTTGTTAAGCAGATAATAGACCTTTTCTTCGTTGTAGATAGGCTGGCCTTCAACTTCGACCTTGTCGCCTGACTTGATGGTGGTTGCGAGTTCACGCACCACCTGTCCGTTGACAGTCACCAAGCCTTGCTTGATCAACTCTTCTGCTTTTCTCCTACTGGCCACACCTGCGTGGGCAATATACTTATTGATTCTCATCTTCTTCTATCCTTTCACCAAATAATTGGCTTTCTTGGGCTTGAATTTCAAGCTCATCAATCACTGGTAATTCTTCCAAATGATTTATCCCCATGTAATCTAGGAAATAATCTGTAGTCACATAGAGGTTGGGGCGACCCAACACTTCTTTTTTCCCGTCTTCCTTTATCAGGTCAAAAGCCTGCAACTTTGCCAAGGCCCCACTCGAGTTGACCCCACGGATGGCATCAATCTCTATCCGTGTGATGGGTTGCTTGTAGGCAACGATGGACAAGGTCTCAAGGGCAGCTCGAGACAAGCTCTGGTTGATAGGCGCCTTGGAATATTCCTTCAAAACCTCTGAAAACTGAGGCTTGGTCACCAATCTATAAGCCCCACCTGTCTCAATCAGAGCCAAACTGGAATCAGTGTCCTTTTCATACTTCTGGACTAATTTTTCTAAACTCTGTTGGATACCTGTCGGTGGCAGAGAGAGGAGTTCAGCTAACTGGCGGACCCGAATCCCATCTTCACCCGCTACAAACAAGAGCGCTTCTATTTTTGCTAAAGTACTCATCTTTCCTCTCTATCAAGTCTAGCTTTGGGCCACTTGACTTTCTTCCTTCTTTTCCATGAGATAGATATCTCCGAAACTCTCCTCTTGCACGAGAATCAGCTCCTGGGTTTTGATTAACTCCAAGGTTGCCAAAAAGAGGGTAATAACCTCTTGGACATTCTGGGCTTCCTTGAACAAATCCTGCAAGCGTAACTGATCTCGTCCAGTCAAGGACTCTTTCACGATGACCATCATGTCCTCAATCTTATACTCATCCCTCAAGATAGTCGTGTGATTCTGTGCAAACTCCTCTTTTTTCTTGGCTAGGATATTTGAAAAAGCCAAAAAGAGGTCAATGGTCGTCTTGTCATGAACAAGCTCCGCATCTTCGTAAATCAACTCTGTCGGCGCTTTGGAATAGTGCTGGGCCCGTTCTTGGTGCTTGGCTTCCAAGTGCTCCCCCAAGAGCTTGAACTTACGGTATTCTTCGATTTGAGAGAGAAGGTCCTGCTCTAGGTCATCCTCCAAGTCGGTTACTTCGGCTACCTTTGGAAGAAGCTTGCGGCTCTTGATCAACATCAGCTGACTGGCCATGACCATGTACTCACCCGTCACTTCCAGACGCATGGCCTGCAGGGTTGAGACATAGGCTAGATACTGCTCAATGACTTCCGTAATGGGCACATCGTAGATATCCATCTGGTACTTAGAAACCAGGTGCAAGAGCAAGTCCAGGGGCCCTTCAAAATCTTTTAATTTAATATCCATTATCTATATTTTTCTAAGGTCAGGACTGTTTTTAATCCTAATTTTTTTGCAATTTCGTACAAATCGACCTTGTTTTCAATTTGTCGTAGAATGAACTGTTCCCGCAAGGCTTGGGCTGATAGGCTTGGAAAACCTTTCTCCTTGACAAAGGACTCCAACTGACGGAAGGCCCACTGACGAGAATAAGCTTTCCCTGCCCTTTCAAAGAGATAGGTCTGTCCCATCAAGGGTTCTAACTCTGAAAGCAAGGTTGTGGGAATGCTGACAATCCTCTGTTGGGAAGCCTTCTTGATTCGCAACACCTGAAAGTCCAGATTGATATCTGCAACCTTAAGGACTAAAATCTCACTTGGCAAGAGCCCCATCTCCAAGATAAGAAGCGCCAGCAAGCGTCCTTCTGGATAATTACTTTCCTGCCAAAAAGAGTCTAGGTCTAAGAGTTCTGGATTTTCGGTCTTCTTTTCAGCTTGTTTAGCTAATTCCAAGCGGTAAAAGCTATCCACTTCTCCTTTTTGATAGAGAAAGTAGAGAAATTGGTTACAGGCCGAAATCTTTCGCTTCTGGGCACTGATTTTTAGATTGGCTAGCTGGGCTTGATATATCTTGAGACTGGTCTCAGAAATCCGCTCGCCCACAATGTCTAAAAATTGCTCCAAATCATACTTATAAGACTGCTTAGAATTGGCAGATAAACCCTGCTTTTCCTCTAAAAAGGCTGAAATCCTGTCTTTCATTTGCATCGAATCTCATATTCCTTACTAAAGTCATGCAAGAGGGCATTGACAGCCTTGAGGATAGACTTACGCGTGATAATTCCTTGAAAAATCCCTGACGCATCCACAACCGGCAAGAAGGACTCATCTACCAGCTTGTGCAAGACCTCCGTAATAGTAAAATCAGGCGAGACGACCGCTACGTCCGTTCTCGTCATATGAACGATATCCGTATCTGCCATGATTTCTTGACTCAAATCATGCTCCATCTGATAAGCCATAATATCTCTGAGCCCAATCGTCCCAACAAACTGTTTTTCATCTGTTACAACAGGAACACGGGTATAGGTCATCTGACTGAGCAAGAGTGTCGCATGATCCGCATTGTGGGTATCAATCAACACGGCCAGATTTTCAGCAGGGGTCAAAAAAGTTTCCTCCTGCCCCAACAAGAAAGTCTCAAACTCCTTGGCAATCATCGGCTAAACTCCTTGGACAAACCTGGATACACCTCATGGTCTCGTGTCAAAAAGTCCACTTTGAAATAACTGTCATCAATCTCCACACGAGCATAGAGACATTCTCTGATGGTACCTCGTGGTTGGCTGATAGAACCTGGATTTAGAAAGAGGGTTTTGCCCTCCATCCAAGCGCTTGGCACATGCAAGTGACCATAGAGGCAGATATCGGCCTCTTCCTCCTGAGCCCAGTAGTCCAACTTTTGAAAATTGAAATTGATGTCAAACAAGTGACCATGAGTTTGGATAATCTTGGTCGAACCAAGCTCGGTCACCAAACGTTCTGGGTAGCCGGCGTAGAAGTCCATGTTCCCTTTAACAACACGGATGCCTTCCCAAAGGGGAGAATCAGGACGCAGTTCAGAATCGCCATTATGAAAAACGGCATCAACTTTGCCTACATAGCGATCACGGATTTCTTCCACAATCAAGCTATCGCCATGAGAATCGCTCATTACAATGATGGTTTGCTTTGCCATGATGGAAATACCTCCAAAAGTTTCTTAACGGCTAAGGCACGGTGAGATTGACTATTTTTTTCTTCAAGGGTTAATTCAGCTGATGACTTGCCTGTCTCTCCTACAAGGAAGAGAGGATCATAGCCAAAGCCATTTTCACCCTTAGGTTCAAAGTTAATGTAGCCTGGCCAGTCTGCCTCAACAACCAAGCTTTCCTTGTTTGGACTGGCCACGACTAGGGTTGTATGGAATTGAGCCGAGCGGTCCTTGAGTTCAAAGACCATGGCCAATTCGTGCAAGAGTTTGGCATTGTTTTCACGGTCAGTAGCTCCCACACCTGCGAAACGAGCTGACCAGACACCTGGCAAGCCACCTAGGACATCGACTTTGAGACCTGAGTCATCTGCCAAAACCATCTTGCCCGTTAATTGAGAAATGGTTTCTGCCTTGAGACGGGCATTTTCTTCGAAGGTCATGCCTGTTTCAGCTACTTCAGGCAGGTCAGGATAGTCATTAAGATTTTCCACATCGTAGCCTAACTTATCAAAGATAGCTCGGAACTCTTTGGTCTTGCCTTCGTTTCGAGTCGCAATCAATAAGGTTTCTCTGACCTTGCTTGTCTCAAAGAAATCATGAACATTGACCCCTTCTTTAGGCAATGCTACATGCAGGAGTTGCCCATTTTCAATCAAGAGAAAAGCTCCCTGACGTTGGATGACTTCCAGATTTCGTCCCATTTCTTGGTTGAGGATATCTACCACAAAAGACAATAAACGGTAGAGAGAACCATAGCGTAAAACAATCACAGAAATAGGAAAACCTTGTTCCTCATCTCGAAATCTTTGGGCAAACTCAAATAGAGGAAAATCCAAGTCTTCATCAGTCAATGTCCGGACACCACCAAAAATACTATATGAGCCGACATACCAGTCCTGGTCATCCTTATATTCATAAATTTTATTTGTCATAATTCTACATGCTCCACATAAATCTCTTTTTCCAGCCATTCTTCACCAATTTGTGCAAAACTTTGGCTGCTGGCTGTTGTGTAAAAACGGTGATGGAGTGGTCCAGCATCGCGACCACGATTGATTTCAAAATAATTGAGTAAGACTGAGATATCCCGTACGCACTCTGCCCCACTATCGATGAGCTGAACCTTGGGTCCCATGACATTTTGAATAATAGGTCTGAGCAGTGGATAATGGGTACAACCCAAAATCAGGCTATCCACTTTTCCAACCAAGGGACGCAGGGTTTCATAAACCACTTTTTTGGTAACACTGGTTGACAGGGCACCCGACTCGACCAAGGGGGCAAACTTGGGACAGGCCAAACTCTCCACCTGTAAGTCCGGATCCAAATCATGGATTTTCTGACGGTAGATGTCTGATTTTACCGTCATGGGTGTTCCAATGACCCCGATTTTCCCACCTTGGCTGGACTTGATGGCTGCCGAAGCTCCTGGCAAAATCACACCTAGGACGGGAATGTTGAGTTGAGCCTTGATTTCTTCCCAGACGACCGCAGTCGCAGTGTTACAAGCAATGACAATCATTTTGACATCCTTGGTCAAGAGAAAGTTGACCAACTGCCAAGTATATTCACGAATTTGCTCAGCAGGACGGGGACCATAGGGCGCCCGCGCCGAATCTCCAATATAGACGATTTCTTCATGAGGAAGCTGGCGCATGAGCTCACGCACAACGGTCAAGCCCCCGACACCCGAATCCAAAAAACCAATTGGTCGATTATCCATACAGTCTTCTTTCTAGTCTTTTTTCTGATTGATAGTTCATTATGATTACTTGTCTTCAAGAACTGAAGGACAGCTTCAACAACTACTATCTCTCTTAATCATAATCAAATATCAATAGAATGCAAGGAAAAAGTCTCATCCCTAAACCATAGCCAACATAGTGAGAAGTCTGGAACTTTCATCCCAGACTTTTCCTTATTTATTTTTTCTTTTTATTGTTAGCAAGGGCTGCTTTTTGTTGTCGGATGATTTGGTGGTAAACTTGTTGTACCTTAGCTTCGCTTGGTTTTTGACCATTTGCACTCAAAAGAGTACGAACTGCTTCAGCATTCAAACGTGGGTTGTCAGCGAATTCTTTTTCAATTTGCTTACGAACCAAGTACATTCCTCCAAGAGCTCCTCCTAGAAAAGCTAGCACAATCAATACAATTGCTAATAGTAAATCCATCATTTTTCTCCTGTTTCTTTTTGAGTCCCTTTCATTATACCATAAACTAGCCACCCTGACTAGTTTGTTTTACGCTTTCAAGACGATACCAATACATAGTCGCCTTAT
Source organism: uncultured Streptococcus sp. (assembly GCA_963524345.1). Classification (GTDB taxonomy): domain Bacteria; phylum Bacillota; class Bacilli; order Lactobacillales; family Streptococcaceae; genus Streptococcus. The sequence goes on along the minus strand of CAURHZ010000003.1, from coordinate 10,288 downwards.
ACACTCGCATCTTTGACTACTTGTTTAACCAGTTTCCAGTCACATTATATAAAACTATAACTTCATATGAAAATCTCTTGCTTTCTCTTTTTTTATTTGTTATATTAAAATGGTACAAATAAAATCGGTCCATATCAGACTGTAGATAGGGCATTATACTTTTTAAGATAAAATGAAAGCGCTTTTAATTAATAAAGGAGGTTTCTATGGAAAAAATTTGGAGGGAGAAATCCTGTCGCTACAGTATTCGGAAGCTAACAGTTGGTACAACCTCTGTTTTGCTTGGAGCTGTTTTTCTAGCTAGTCATACCGTATCTGCTGATACTACTGAAGTAAAGCAAAATGAGCCTACACTGGAGAAAACTACAGCCAAGACAGATACCGTTACGAAAACAATTGAATCAACTGAGAACACTCAGCCAAGTGAAGCAATTGAGCATTCAAAACCAGTTCTAGCTGATCATAGTGTTTCTGAAACCAAACCCACTGAGGCTAATGTTGCCTCTGCTACAACTAATCAAGCCAGTACTGAGGCAATTGTAAAACCTAATGAAAATAAGGAAACCGAAAAACAAGAACTACCTGTGACAGAACAAAGCAACTATCAGCTAAACTATGATCGACCAACAGCTCCTTCCTATGATGGGTGGGAAAAACAAGCCCTTCCAGTTGGGAATGGTGAAATGGGTGCTAAGGTTTTTGGTCTCATCGGCGAAGAAAGAATCCAATACAACGAAAAAACTCTTTGGTCAGGTGGACCGCGTCCCGACAGTACCGACTATAATGGAGGAAACTATCAGGAACGGTATAAAATTTTAGCAGAAATTCGTAAGGCACTTGAAGACGGAGATCGTCAAAAAGCCAAACAATTAGCCGAGCGAAATCTAGTTGGTCCAAACAATTCCCAATATGGACGTTATTTAGCCTTTGGTGATGTATCCATGGTTTTCAATAACCAAAAAAAGGGTCTGGATACAGTAACAGATTATCACCGTGGTTTGGATATCACAGAAGCCACTACAACCACTTCTTACACCCAAGATGGGACAACCTTCAAACGTGAAACCTTCTCCAGCTATCCTGATGATGTCACCGTAACCCACTTGACCCAAAAAGGGGACAAAAAACTTGATTTTACTGTTTGGAATACCTTAACAGAAGATTTAATCGCCAACGGAGACTACTCATCGGAATATTCTAACTACAAAAGTGGCCATGTTACGACAGACCCAAATGGTATCCTGCTAAAAGGTACAGTCAAAGATAACGGCCTCCAGTTCGCATCCTATTTAGGAATCAAGACTGATGGAAAAATTACTGTTCATGAGGATAGTTTAACGGTCACAGGGGCCAGCTACGCAACTCTTTTACTCAGTGCCAAGACCAACTTTGCTCAAAATCCTAAAACCAACTATCGAAAAGACATTGACCTCGAAAAAACAGTTAAAGGGATTGTCGAAGCAGCTAAGGGCAAAGACTACGAAACACTTAAAAAGACCCATATCAAGGACTATCAAAGTCTCTTTAACCGCGTTAAACTAAATCTAGGTGGAAGCAAGAGCGCTCAAACGACAAAAGAGGCCCTTCAAAGCTATAACCCAGAAAAAGGGCAAAAATTGGAAGAACTCTTCTTCCAATACGGCCGATATCTACTCATCAGTTCGTCTCGTGATCGGACAGATGCCCTTCCTGCCAACCTACAAGGAGTCTGGAATGCCGTAGACAATCCACCTTGGAACGCTGACTACCACCTCAATGTCAATTTGCAAATGAACTATTGGCCTGCCTACATGAGCAACCTTGCTGAAACAGCCAAGCCAATGATCAATTACATTGACGACATGCGCTACTATGGCCGTATCGCTGCTAAGGAATACGCTGGTATCGAATCCAAAGACGGACAAGAAAATGGCTGGCTGGTTCATACCCAGGCGACACCATTTGGCTGGACAACTCCAGGTTGGAATTACTATTGGGGTTGGTCTCCAGCTGCCAATGCCTGGATGATGCAGAATGTCTATGATTACTACAAATTCACCAAGGATGAAAGCTATCTAAAAGAAAAGATTTATCCAATGCTCAAGGAAACAGCTAAGTTCTGGAACTCCTTCTTGCACTATGACAAGGCCAGTGACCGTTGGGTGTCTTCTCCATCCTACTCACCAGAACACGGTACCATCACCATCGGAAATACCTTTGACCAATCGCTAGTCTGGCAGTTATTCCACGACTACATGGAAGTAGCCAACCATCTGAATGTCGACCAAGACTTAGTCACAGAGGTCAAGGCTAAATTTGACAAACTCAAACCGCTGCACATCAACAAAGAGGGACGCATCAAGGAATGGTACGAGGAAGACAGTCCACAATTCACTAATGAAGGGATTGAGAATAACCACCGCCACGTTTCCCACCTAGTTGGCCTCTTCCCAGGTACACTCTTTAGCAAGGACCAGGCTGAATACCTGGAAGCTGCGCGTGCCACCCTCAACCACCGTGGAGATGGTGGTACAGGTTGGTCTAAAGCAAATAAAATCAACCTCTGGGCTCGTTTGCTGGACGGTAACCGTGCTCATCGCCTGCTCGCTGAACAGCTCAAATACTCAACCCTAGAAAACCTTTGGGATACGCACGCACCTTTCCAAATCGATGGAAACTTTGGAGCAACCAGTGGGATTGCAGAAATGCTTCTTCAATCACACACTGGCTACATTGCACCATTGCCAGCCCTTCCAGATGCTTGGAAAGACGGTCAAGTTTCTGGCTTGGTTGCCCGTGGTAACTTTGAAGTCAGCATGAAGTGGAAAGATAAAAACCTGCAAAGCTTGTCCTTCCTTTCAAATGTTGGTGGAGACCTGGTTGTAGACTATCCAAACATCGAAGCCAGTCAAATCAAGGTTAATGGCAAACCTGTCAAAGCAACTGTTCTTAAAGATGGCCGCATCCAACTAGCAACGCAAAAAGGTGATGTCATTACCTTTGAACATTTCCCTGGCCGTGTAACCAGTCTGACAGCAGTTAGACAAAATGGCGTCACTGCCGAACTTACCTTCAACCAAGTAGAAGGCGCTACCCACTATGTTATCCAAAGACAAGCGAAAGACGAATCTGGCCAAACCTCTTCAAGCAGAGAATTTGTAACCAATCAAACCCATTTTATCGACCGCTCACTCGATTCTCAACTCGCCTACACTTATACTGTTAAGGCTATACTAGGTAATGTTTCTACACAGGTATCCGAAAAGGCCAATGTCGAAACCTATAACCAATTGATGGATGACCGTGATAGCCGAATCCAATACGGTTCTGCATTTGGAAACTGGGCAGACTCAGAATTATTTGGAGGAACAGAGAAGTTTGCTGACCTTTCACTAGGTAACTATACAGATAAAGATGCGACAGCAACCATTCCTTTCAATGGTGTTGGCATTGAAATCTATGGTCTCAAATCATCTCAATTGGGAATCGCGGAAGTCAAAATTGATGGTAAATCAGTCGGTGAACTGGACTTCTATACTGCAGGTGCAACTGAAAAAGGTAGCCTTATCGGTCGCTTCACAGGATTGTCAGATGGTGCTCATGTGATGACCATCACTGTAAAACAAGAGCATAAACACCGTGGCAGTGAACGTTCCAAAATTTCCTTAGACTACTTTAAAGTTTTACCTGGACAGGGAACAACTATTGAAAAAATGGATGACCGTGACTCTCGCATTCAATACGGATCTCAATTCAAAGATTGGAGCGATACTGAATTATATAAGAGCACAGAAAAATATGCGGACATCAATAACAGTGACCCAAGTACTGCTGCAGAAGCTCAGGCAACCATTCCATTTACTGGAACAGGTATTCGAATTTACGGACTTAAAACATCCGCTCTCGGAAAAGCTCTCGTGACACTAGATGGCAAAGAAATGCCAAGTCTAGATTTCTACACAGCTGGAGCTACCCAAAAGGCAACCTTAATTGGAGAATTTACTAATCTGAGCGATGGCAATCATATTTTGACATTGAAAGTTGATCCAAATTCACCAGCAGGACGCAAGAAAATCTCTCTAGACTCCTTTGATATCATCAAAGCCCCTGCTGTTGGTATAGATAGTCCAAGTATCGTCCCTCTTAAGGAAAATGACAAAGAAATTTCCTTAACCCTACCAGCTGGAGACTGGGAAGCAATCGCTGTGACCTTCCCAGGTATCAAAGATCCACTCGTTTTACGCAGGATAGACGATAATCATCTGGTTACGACTGGGAATCAGACTGTCTCATCAATCCAAGATAATCAGGTACAAATCCCTATCCCTGACGAAACCAATCGAAAAGTTGGAAATGCGATAGAAGCTTATTCTATCCAGGGAAATACGACAAGCAGTTCTGTAGTAGCTGTCTTTACCAAAAAGGATGAGAAGAAGGTTGAGAATCAACAGCCAACTACAAGCAAGGGAGATGATCCTGCTCCTATTGTAGAAATTCCTGAATACACTAAGCCTATCGGCACAATGGGACAAGAACAGCCACCTACCGTTTCTATTCCTGAATATACTAAACCTATCGGCACAGTAGGACAAGAGCAACCACCTACTGTTTCTATTCCTGAGTACACGAAGCCTATCGGCACAGCAGGACAAGAGCAAGCGCCTACGGTTTCTGTTTCTGAATATAAACTTCGTGTCTTAAAACATGAAAGGACTGGAGTTGAAATTATTGGAGGGGCGACTGACTTAGAGGGAATTTCTCACATTTCTAGCAGACGTGTATTAGCTCAAGAACTATTTGGTAAGACCTATGATGCTTACGATCTTCACCTTAAAAATCCAACAGATCAGGGTTTGCAACCAAAAGGAGCTGTCTTGGTCCGCTTGCCTATTTCCTCTGCTGTCGAAAATGTCTACTACCTAACTCCATTAAAAGAGTTACAGGCACTCGATTTTACTATTCGCGAGGGAATGGCAGAATTTACGACTAGCCATTTCAGTACCTATGCAGTCGTTTATCGAGCTAATGGAGCATCAACTACTGCAAATCAAAAACCAAGTGAAACAGATATCAAACCATTAGCCAACAGCTCTAAGCAAGTTTCATCTAGTCCAGACCTTGTTCAATCGGCAAATGATTCTCCTAAAGAACAACTTCCAGCTACTGGTGAAACATCCAATCCACTACTATTCTTGTCAGGATTGAGTCTAGTCCTAACAGCAACTTTTCTACTTAAGAGTAAGAAGGATGAGTCCAACTAACTTTTAAGCACACAAAAACCAGGATGAAGATAAGCTTCATCCTGGTTTTTGATTAAAATCAAACATGTTTATCTTAGATGCTAAAAAGGAAACATCAGAACATCGGATTCATCTGTCTAATTCTGCCTATTCTTATCCGAATGCGTTAGCTCTCCGTATATTATCCTCGATCCCTTTTTTCTCTAATCCCTACCATGATATCTGTATATAAAACATCATTTATCTTACTTGAAATATAAAATACAGGCGTAGATTCTTCTAAGTCATTATCAAGCAATAATTTGGTTAGCAGGTATATAGCTTTATCAAAGTCAACAGCCTCCTCTCCAGTAACTCTTACTCCTGCCATTCGAGGAACCAAAAAATAACTGTTATAGGCTGTCCCTTCCATTATCTCTTCTTTTCCTAGATAATCCTCATGAACAGGAAGATAGACTGTGATGTTGTATGTTCCATCTTCCAATTCTCCGATATGAGGGCATGAGTAAAATGGATTGCTTTTAGGTGTATATCCAGCCGCTACAGCTGTTTGAATCATATCTTGAAAGGCTACTGCAATCTCATCACCGACAATATTATAGTTCACACTCAAGACATTACTCATCATTAAGGATTGATTCATACCATATGTAATTTCTGCCATTTTACTTCTCCACTGGGATAATCAAATCTACAAACAAATCATCATAAACAGGTATCAAGACTAGGTATAACTTATCTTGCAACTCCCAACCATGATCACGAATATAAGCTTTCATCTCCTCAATTGTTTCATCCAAGCTACCATCAAATAGAACCCGCTTGCTAATTCCTTCTATATCTAGAGATGCCTGATAATCCAGTTGACTTGTTGGCTCTGCTTCAGATATAACTGGAATATAGACTCCCACATCTTGCTTTTCTTCGTTAAATTGAGTTGGAGTCATCTCAAAAATGGTTGGGCCATCCTTATAAATACCATAAGTATAGGGAAGGAGTTCTGTATGAACAAATAACTCCAATAGTTCGTCCGCTTGAATCTGAACCTGGTCTGTCATCAAATGGCTCATATGTAGTTGTATTTCTTTAATCATCTTTAGTTACCTTTCTACTAAATCTATCTCTGTCAAATTCTCTGTTTGAAATCATATCTGGGTTTACTTTTATATGCTTGATTGAAGTCTCTTCCTCAACATCATTACGGTGTTGGTAGGCATAGATAATATAAAACCATGTTCTGTATAAAGCAGGTCCAAAAATCATAAATAATAAAGAAGCTCCCCATCCCCAAAAATATTCATATCCAATTATCGCTAAAAAAATACAAATAAAAGATAAAATCATAGGAGGGCCAAATACAAGATTATAGAAATTTTTGGAGGCCTTTTCTGATAAAATTTCTTCAGAGTCTAAGTCAACCATCAAACTCATAACAATATTCATAATAATGGAAAAGATTAGAGGAAGGAAAATTTTTAAACCAAGAAAACTATGGTCCCCACTCATAGCGCTAGTGCCAATAATGGCATAAATATGACCAGTCAGATACATGAGATAGGTTCCAAAACTAGTTAAAATTCCTCGTCTAAGATCCAGTAAAAATACCAGATTTAAAATCCAAACAACAATCCCTGCAATAAGAAACCCTTGATATAAGTCCTCATTTTTTAGAACCTCTAACCCTCCTGCAAAAAACGCCAAAAACGCTATAGGATATATAATAAAAATCCCATTTAATACCCCCCACAGAGGAACTGGTCCGTGGACACTCCTTCTTTGAAGTTCAAACGTTTTTTTAATTCGTTCCAGTATCATTTAAACCATCCTCTCATGCTTTTGATCAGGCTATTGGCACCTTTTTTAAGATTATCCGTAATATTAAACTTTTTATCAGCCCAGTTTAATACACCTACAGCACCTGCGGATACTCCAATTGCAATTGCCCCAGGTAACCAAGCAGGAGCTGTCGCACCAACAACTAAACCTGCTAGCACTGCTCCAGCACTCGCTGCAGCAATCCCTGCAACAGTTGTTCCCGCTGCCTTAGCCGCATCTATCACAAAACCTGTCGCCTTACTAGCCTCAACTTCATTTCCTCTCAATCCTTGACGTTTGGCCTCTTTTTCATTTTCACTGATATTTGAAAAAGTATCAACCACATCTAAAGCAACACCAACAACCGCTGCTCCTTTTAAAAACTTACCAAACTTCGTAGCGGATTTAAAGTTTGTTAGTCCTTCTTTAACAGAACCTATGAGTCCTTTCTCACTTGTAATTCCTTTCCACAGGCCTTTACCAGCATCCTTGAAACTTATTTCATTAGTGAATTCTTCTTTCAGTAGACTTCCAGTTGTAGACACAATTGATTTTCCGACACTAGCCACTTTGGTACTAAATCGAGTTGTATCTGTAAAAGATTTGAAAACCTTACTCAATTCTTCATTATATTTAGTATAGCCTAGATTTTTCATAATGGATTTAAAGGTCTGTGAAACATCACCATTTTTATATTGAACAACTTCATAAATATGACTACCACTTAATTTCTTACCAACTTTAAAATAATCATCTAATGACTTACCGAATTCTGTTGTTGCTTTAGAAACAATGATATCCCCTTTTTTATTTTTTCTAAAACGATAATACGCATATAAAGCTGCCAACATAGATTCCAATTCAAAATATTCAACTTTTTTATACAGACGATTTTCTTTTATATCTTTATACACATTAAATAATGCATCTATTAAGTCTTTATTTTCAGCTATCGTCCCACTATACTTAGACTCGGCAAGCTGTTTTGCGAGAGCATTTTGGTACTTCACAGCTTTGGAGTTGCTATGGATAGCTGTGTGAATCTCTGAAACTGAGTTTTTAAACCAAGTTCGATTGTAATAATTTCTCGATGCGGAGTTCCCATATGGAAGAGAGGCATAACCTGATAGGGTAGCGATTTCACTATTTTGCATATCTATAAGGTCAAAGGTATCTGTCTTTAAAAGAACACTATTAAAAGCTTCCATGTTCTTTATGGTATCATCTAAACTCTTGACTGCTTGACTATAGCTCGTATTCACACTATCCAAACTAGGATTCGTTAACGTTAGGATATCACTTATCCCTGCATAGATATTTTGTGTCTTACTGGAACTGCCCTTTAATCCCTCGATCGGATCTTTCATCCGTTGCTTGATACGTTCTAGGTATTCTATCTTAATAATGGCACTGTTGTCTGTCTCACCAACCGTCTCCTTAAAAAGCTTGATAATCCCATCATAGCGGTTTACTATACTATCCAAAGCATTGCTATAGTTATCTAGCAAAGGAATCTGGTAGTTAGAAACTTTTTGGTTGATTGTGTCCTTAACGACACCTTTGAGACTATCTGTAGAGACAACTTGAGATAAACTGCTTCTGGCTTTGGTTAGATCGCCCTTGATACCACCTACAGATGTACTCAAGGCCGATTTCTGAGCCTGTACCTCAGATAAATCAATCTTCATTCACTATCTCCTATCCATATACGCTAGAAACAATGCCCTCATTGAAATACTCTCTGCGAAAGGACAATTACACCATTATATATTATTCTGTTTTTCCTTTTTTAATGCTACTCTACAATAGCGCCCCTATTTAAAATCATAACTTTTTGGTTTCCACCAGATAAATAAACAATAGTTCCAATAGGCAAAATTATAACTTTCTCCTTATTTTACAATATAAAATTTATGTCTTTTAACTACAAATAATAAGTTAAAAAACCTAGCAAATAACAGCTGATAGAATCCTAAACATCCAAAAACAATTAACAAAATAAAATTTGATGAAGCAACTCCCATAAAAAGACAGATTGGAATTCCTAAAAAACAACTTAAAAAATCAACTATTTTTTGAGGAAATTTGATGAAGCTTTTTCTTGGTTCCTCTACTCTTCGTAAAATACTTTTTTCATCTACCAAAATAGGGATTTCATCTGTATTTGACTTAAAGATAAGAAAAGAAATCAGTAATATAGCTCCACAAAAAATCATTGATAACCAAAGATACCATGATTCTCTAATTATCGAATTATTAAAAATCAACAGTGGGTTAATATGTTTTGGTAGAATCAAAAGAAAAACTAGTACAATGCCAATACTATACTCCAGTAAGCTTCCTTGAAATTGATCCATTATTCTCCAAGTTGTTGTTTTTATACTAGCATTGTCAACTTTATAGATGGGATACTCTGTATTATATTTCGGGAATAACCCAAACAAATAGGTGCGTACATCCTTGGGATTTGAATAATCTATTATATATTCTTGATTGGAAATCCTTATCAGGTAATATCTATTATTCACACGCCCAACTAAACTAACTTTATAACGTCTATTCGACACTTTCATTACCCACCACCTCATATTTTATAGCTCTACTCGTAGGCTGAAACTCAATAAATTTAATCAGAATAATGGAACAGGTACAAACACCTACCATCCAAATGCTCCTTTCAGAGAAGAAAGTGAGTTACTGAGTGCTTTACCTATCTTTTTGAACTCGAACTTCGGATACATCTATTCTACTTAATCTCCATTATAACATTTTCTCACCATATAGAAAATCCTAGAATGAAATCCTAGGATTTTTATGTCATTTTTTAAAATCATCTACACTAAAGTGCTCATAGGTGATTTTTGAGACTTCCTCATCATAACGACTCAAAAAGTCTTGAAAACGACGATCGATGTAACCAAAGAAGAGCACTTCATCTATATCCTCTTTGTTAAAGAAGATAATGTTTTGATTAACAAGCCCTAGTGGAAGACTGACAGCCCCAAAGTCAAAATAACCTTGCTTGCCGTTCTTTTCAGTAACTGGACAATGATTAACAATCATGACAGGCTCCACACCTTCTCTCACTCGAACAACACTTCCAATCGGTAAAGCCGTACGTTCTGACATCAGTTTTCTCCTTCTAAATATTTCTTCGCTTCCTGAACATAAAAGAGTTCTGGATTTTCATGGGCGATACTTTCAAACAAACTACGAGCACGAGCTTCATCTCCTTTTAGCTGAGCATTGAGAGC
>CAURHZ010000002.1:0-30551 GCA_963524345.1 uncultured Streptococcus sp. | reverse complement strand
TTTTATTGTTTACCATTATCGTGTTGCTTATCGTTTGTATCTTGAAAAATTGATAATGAATCAGGGTTTTATTTCTTGTTGAGATGTTTTGAGTAAATTTCCGAACAAATTTCCTTTTTTATGGAAAGATAATAATAAATAGCTACTTATTTTTTTAAATCGTTTTTTAATAGTTGGAAATAGCAAATCTTTCTATTGTTTCTTCTTGATAAAAAGGCGATTTTTTCTTATAATAAATTGTAAGATATAATTGCAGGTGAGAGTCCTGCCATGTATGTGAGAAAGGAAGAGCCTGAGGGCTCAGACAAGATTATGACTTCAGTTGTTGTTGTAGGTACCCAATGGGGTGATGAAGGTAAAGGGAAGATTACAGACTTCCTTTCAGCGAATGCAGAAGTGATTGCACGTTACCAAGGTGGTGATAATGCAGGTCACACGATTGTGATTGATGGTAAGAAATTTAAGTTGCACTTGATTCCATCTGGGATTTTCTTCCCTGAAAAAATCTCTGTTATTGGGAATGGTATGGTTGTAAATCCTAAATCTCTTGTAAAAGAGTTGAGCTATCTTCATGAGGAGGGTGTGACAACTGATAACTTGCGTATTTCTGATCGCGCGCATGTTATTTTGCCTTATCATATCGAGTTAGACCGTTTGCAAGAAGAAGCTAAGGGCGACAATAAGATTGGTACTACAATTAAAGGAATTGGTCCAGCTTATATGGACAAGGCTGCTCGTGTTGGGATTCGTATCGCAGATCTTTTGGATAAAGATATTTTCCGTGAGCGTTTAGAACGTAACCTTGCTGAAAAGAATCGTCTTTTTGAAAAATTGTATGACAGTAAGGCGATTGATTTCGATGATATTTTTGAAGAATATTACGAATATGGTCAACAAATCAAGAAATATGTGACAGACACATCTGTCATTTTGAATGATGCGCTTGATAACGGTAAACGTGTGCTTTTTGAAGGTGCACAAGGAGTTATGCTAGATATCGACCAAGGTACGTATCCATTTGTTACGTCATCAAACCCTGTAGCTGGTGGTGTGACAATTGGTTCTGGTGTTGGTCCAAGTAAGATTGACAAGGTTGTTGGTGTATGTAAAGCCTATACGAGTCGTGTAGGAGACGGTCCTTTCCCAACTGAGTTGTTTGATGAAGTGGGAGAACGTATTCGTGAAGTAGGTCATGAATATGGTACAACAACTGGTCGTCCACGTCGTGTGGGTTGGTTTGACTCAGTTGTGATGCGTCATAGTCGTCGTGTTTCTGGTATTACTAATCTTTCATTGAACTCTATTGATGTTTTGAGTGGTTTAGATACTGTGAAAATCTGTGTGGCCTATGATCTTGATGGTCAACGTATTGACTACTATCCAGCTAGTCTTGAGCAATTGAAACGTTGCAAGCCTATCTATGAAGAGTTGCCAGGTTGGTCAGAAGATATCACTGGAGTTCGTAATTTGGAAGATCTTCCTGAGAATGCGCGTAACTACGTTCGTCGTGTGAGTGAATTGGTTGGCGTTCGTATTTCTACTTTCTCAGTAGGTCCTGGTCGTGAACAAACAAATATTTTAGAAAGTGTTTGGTCCTAAGAGATTTTTAAGATTTGTTTAAGATAGGTCGGGTATACTATAGACAGTTACAAGAAGACCTCCTAACTTGTTGTAACAAATATCCTAAACTTTTCTTTTTCATAATAATCTCCCTATAAAGTCACCGCATTCGGTGGCTTTTTTTGTCTTGGGAATCATGATATAATAATAAAATCGATAAGTAGGAAAAGGGAAATTGATGAATTATACAGTTGAAGAAAAAGAAGTCTTTATGAGGGAAGCTTTGAGAGAGGCTGAGATTGCTCTTGAACACGATGAAATTCCAATTGGTTGTGTGATTGTCAAGGACGGAGAAGTCATTGGCCGTGGGCATAATGCGCGTGAGGAACTGCAGCGAGCGGTTATGCATGCGGAAATTATGGCCATAGAGAATGCTAATCTGAGTGAGGAGAGCTGGCGCTTGCTTGATTGCACGCTTTTTGTGACCATTGAGCCGTGTGTCATGTGTAGTGGGGCGATTGGACTCGCCCGTATTCCAAACGTGGTCTATGGGGCTAAAAACCAGAAATTTGGCGCTGCTGGGAGTTTGTACGATATCTTGACAGATGAGCGTCTCAACCATCGTGTGGATGTTGAAACGGGAATTTTGGAAGATGAATGCGCAGCTATTATGCAGGACTTTTTTAGAAATAGACGGAAAAAATAATTTTGCTTTTAAAATGAATAGGAATGTGATATAATAAATAGTGGAGCAACAGTTCTGCGTGAAGCGGGTCAGGGGAGGAATCCAGCAGCCCTAAGCGATTTGAATTGTGTGCTCTTTTTTTCGTACATTTAAAAAGCCCTTTAATATCAACGCTTTAAAGGACTTTTGTTTGTCTTATATGATAAAAAGGGGCAGGTGAGGGGCATAATTTATAGTTTTATCTTTTCTAACTTACTAGATATGTCTGATACCATTTTTTGAGTGACATGGGAATAAATCTCTAGTGTGGTCTTTGAGTCACTATGTCCTACTCTATCCATGATGGCAGTTAAGGGAATGCCTAGCTCAGCAAGTAGGGATATGTGAGAATGTCTAAATGTATGTGTAGTTATATTTTTTTCTATGCCGATTTTTTGACCATGTCTTTTCAATGCACAAATAACTCTGGCATTTGTTATTGGTTCTCCTAGAGTATTGATGAAAATAAAATCTGTATCAAATCCATTTGTCGCATTCTCTATTATTTGCTCTTTGATAATATCTAACACTTTTTGAGGTGCTGTTATAACCCTATCGGACTTGATTGTCTTTGGTGTAGTTCTCTCTTTTTGTCTGAAATCGTATGTATGCTTGATGTGAATAGTCTTTTTAGAAAAATCTATATCTTCCTTGTAATTTAAGGCAGCCAGCTCTCCATATCGCATGCCAGTAAGAAAAAGAACTTTGGCTATTCGGATATACTTTGTAATTCGATAATCACATAGGGCCTCGTCTTTTAAATTTTGGATGAATAACTTAAACTCTTTTTGGTCTAAGTATTTTGTGTTTTTCTTCCTGAGTTCGTCGGATGTAATTACTTTTCTAGGCGTTTCAACAAATAGCATTTCATTTGTATCAATATAATTCATTCTGATAGCGAATTTCATTATCTGATTGAGCTTGAACTTGATTTTAGAAACATAGTTATGAGATCTCCCATCTTGTAATAGTTGATCTATTACTTTTTGTAATAAACGTCTATCAATATTTCTAACTAGGTAGTCTCCCTCTATCTGCTTTAAAATCTCTTTTTTTACATTTTTTGAAGCATATACTGTTGAATTTTTAACACCATGTTTCCAATTTTCCTCAAATTCCTCATATAGTTTTTCAAAAGTTATATTAGAAACAGAATGTTGTTTTTCCCCTAATTTTTGATTTATCTTCTCTTGCAGTAAGATAGCAGCTTGATTTCTTGCTTGAGGTGTTTTCTTCTCCATCGTGACTGAAACTTTTTTTAATTTCTCGGTATATGGATCTTTGTAGCGCTCAAAATATTTAAACTTGCCATTTGGCAATTCTTCCATCCACATTGATTTTACCTCACTTTTTTGATAAAATGGGTATAGTAAAGAGGGCTTTTTAATGCCTTTTACTATACTGAACACCTCACGCTCTCCTCGACCGAAATTTGATCGTGAGGATTTTTTTATTTTGTTTCAAAGAAATTTCCGCAATTTTTGCAATGCCACTGTTTATTTCCTTTTTTGCCTGCAAAACCAGCTAAAGCACCAATTCCACCAGTTAAGACAGCACCACCAACGGCTTTTCCGACTGAGAAGGCTTTTTTATCTTGTTGTAAGAAAGAGACATCTTTGGAGTTACAATTTGGGCAAGTGATGATATTTTGTTTTTTCATTTGATTTTTTTGTTCCTTTTCCTGTTTTTTATGTTGTTGCATTGTTCTAAAAGCTTCCATCTCGCGCTGTCTTGCTTTTTTCTTTTCAGGTGATTCAGTCTTAACTTTGTAAATAACAAAAGCTATTACAACGATAACAAAGATTACATAAAGTATAACGCCTAACAATTTGTTGTTCATAATTAATCTCCATTTTAGCCTTTCAAAGCCAAACATTTCTCTATGGATTTTTAGTGTTTTTATTAAGTATTTGTTGTTTTTACTTTTCCTGTGGCATGAAGTTTCCGACGACTTTGCCGATGATGCGAGGTTCTTCTTCCCAGCGAGCAAACTTGTCATCATATTTGTCATTTAGAGAGACGAGACGGAGTCCATCTTTTTCTTTGTAGACTTTCTTGATATAGCTCTGGCCATCCCAATCTACGGCATAGATGGCACCGTCATAGTCCCAGCCTGTATCCTTGATGAGGGCGACGGATCCGTCTGCGAAGTCTGGCTCCATGGAGTCACCATAGACCCAGCTGGCGAGGTCGTGGGTGATGTCCTTATCAAAATAGACAGTATCATAGTTGCGATCTTCTGCGTAACCGTATCCTGTCCCTGCGGATAGCTTTTCGAAAACGTGATATTCGAAAAGTTCTTCGTTGATCTCTCGCTCCTGCCCCTCCAGAAGCTCCTCAGACGTCCGTAGCACGATTTTTTTATTATCTGAGGTTAATTGTACTACTTTATCTATAATCTGCTGTGTGAGCGAATCTGAAGCGTCTGGGAGGGAGGCGGTGGATTCATTTTGAGAAGGGAAAAAATCGTCTATTGAAACGCCAAAAATATCGCAAAGTTCAAAGAGCATATCTTGGTTGGCTTTCCTATCCCCTTTTTCATATCTACTAATAGTTTGTTTAGTAGTGTTCAATCTTTTGGCAAGTTCATCTTGGGTAAATCCAGCCGATTTACGAAACGTCTTAATTTGCGTTCCAATATATTTTTTTAAATCCATTTTACTCACCTCGCTTTCTATAGTTGTTATAAGTAGATTATATAAAAAAGTCACCGAAAGCGCAACTTTTTTTATTTTTTAATTAAAAAACTGTTGACAAGTCACCAAAATGGTGATATGATGTAATCAAGCTTGAGATAAGCAAATAAAACAAAAGGGAAAGGAGAGGAAATATGTCAAAGCATTCATTGGTTTTAGATCAAACTTCCGAGTTTGTAACTGCTGTTTTGGATGAAGCAGATAAAAAAGACCCTGCAACGATTATGGCTGTTGCAGAGTTATTGAAGTCATATAAATTACTGAAGTCTATGGATTAGCTTCTGTGGTTTATATAACAAACTTGGTCGATGTTGACTAACACGACATATTGCTCATCTGATAGTTTCAATTCAATTAAATTGGGACTATCAGGAATTTCGTCAACAACAGCACAAAAAGTATGACTCTTTCCGTTGATGAAAGCGATTGAAAGAGTAGATGACTTATTAGCAAGATGTTCAATAATATATTTTTTCATTATTTTATCCTCCTTTCTAGCTTTATTATAGCAGAATTGCGAGAGAAGAATAAAAAAATAAAAGGAGGTGAGAACGTGCAAATTTATCTTTACCAACTAAGAAAAGAAAAAGGGATTACTCAAAAAGAATTGGCACAAAAACTTGGTATTTCTGAGACAGCATATCGTCAGAAAGAGAAGGGGCAAAGCGCTTTTACTCAGGATGAAATGTTTTTCTTGCGTAGCTTTTTTGATAAACCTTTGCAAGATATTTTTTTACCAAGAAAGTCACCAAATCGGTAACTTAAAAACTCATATCAATAAAGAAAGGAGAACGTATGACAAACTTTAAAGATTTGGATTGTCAGTTTATCTTTCAAGAATGTAACTGATGATTACACAGCTGTTAGTAACAGCTTTATCAACGATCCTGCGTTGGATTTCACAGCTGTTGGTATTATGATGGTTGTCCTAGCTAACCACCCTAACTGGCAAGTCTATCCAGATGAAATAGCTAAACGAAAAGGTGTTAGTCGAGACACAGTTGATAGCTACTTCAAAATATTAGAAAAAAATGGCTACCTACGAATTGTTAAAAAAGGAATGGGACGTGGTAAAGGAGTCCGTGTTTTCAGATTTTTCTCAGATGTAAAAATATCTGATTTTCAATTTGAAATCATGAAACAGAGATTGAATGAAAGTATATCTAAGTTATCCACAGGTTAGAATTTACATTTCCGATTTTTACAAATCTGTATTTTACAAATCTGTATTTTACAAATCAGAAAATTTAGGCACTAATAAATACTAACTAACAACAAGTATTAACTAACAATAAATACTAACTAACAACAAGTCCTACTACTCTTAAAAAATAAAAGAGAGAAATTTCAAATTTAGGACTTTGCAAAAAATGGAAAGGAGTACTCATGAAGCAATTAAAACTAAGCATTAAACCCAAACAAGAACCTACTGAGGGTCAGTCTCTTAATTCGTCAGGTTATTCAGTAAAAATCAATGACTGGGAGCTTGGCAGAGGGGTAACTGATTTTAAGTTAGAAATGTCAGCAGACAAAAAACCAAAAGCCACCGTCACATTTACACCAGATGTTATTGAAACTAATGGCGTGGTTGTGGATCCTCAGGTTTTAGAAACGTTTGAGCAAGTTTACTCAGACTTTACTGCTAAAATCCAAAATGAGCAAGAAAAATCTGAGCAGGAGCTGCAGGATGTTGCGAAATCACTGACTATTATCGAACGCTATATTAGTTTAAGACAGTCTTTAACTCGAAAAGGATGGGAAGAGCTAAACAGCCTTTACAATCACCAACTGAACGAAAAAGAGCGTAATTTGTCAAAAGACATGACACTGGATAGCAGTGAAACAAATGCCTTTCGCAAATACGCTCAGATGGTTCTAGGGCTTATCTAATAACCCCGTGCATTCTATCTGCCAGTCTATTCTGCTCATTGATAGACTTAGACAGATTGCTAGCTACATGGCTATCTCTTGAAAATTCATCTAGGACTTTGGCGAGTGCTTTAGACAAATTTTCAGAGTTATCAATGCCGTACTCATCAAGAATCATCTTGATAACTAGGTCATGCATAAAATCACCTCCTTTCTGCTTTTATTATAGCAGAATTGGAGATAAAAAAAGCACCTAACGAAAGTCAGGCGCTCAACAAAAATTACTAGCTAAATTATACCACGAAAGGAGCAAAAATGGAAACAGTTCAAATCGTGAGAATTAAAGATGTGATCATCGAGAAGATTTCTGCAAACGATGAAGAACTAGAGCACATCTTTGGATGTTCAAAACGACAAGCGGGAGATATGAGGCGAGAAATGAAAAAATTGCCTAGTCAACAAAAACATCTTAGGAATGATGGCCAGCTTGTCACAATTAAAGGTTTTGATGCTTATCTGCAATATCGAGGCAGTCAGTCATGGAAGAAAGAAATGGCTAAAACCGTTAAGATGACACGATAGCAGAATAATAACTACTAACAACTAACAAACTCATCCTTATAGATAATAAGGGAATTACAGAGTTTTTACAGGAGGAGGAAAGAAATATGCCAAATTGGGCAGAGGGGACTCTTAAATTAAGAGGCAGACGCGAAAACGTTGCATCAGCTTTAAAAGAAATGCTATTAGGAAATAAAGGCGCAACGCTTGAAGATGAACACGATGGTACTCTACTAAGATTTAAAAATGAGTATGATTATTTTTATATAAACGGTACAAGGCGTGCGTTTATTTCTGGTAAAGATATTGAAATTTGGTTGGATGATGATTTTGTGATTATCGAACTTGAAGATTTCAAACAAGCATGGGCAGCATCAGCTGACAATTACACAGAAATTTCTAGTAAGTTTGATGTTGATATTAAAATTTTCACTTTTGAAATGGGTATGGAATTTACACAGGAAATTGAAATTTCAAAAGGTGAAATCATCAAGAATATTGTAAACGAAAACTTTACTAACTATTCATGGGATGTGCCTTTTAGCAGACTTGGAGGATAGATAATATGGCAGATTTAACTTTCCCAGAGTTGCAACAAAAAATGCAACTAGAAAAAAAGAAATCAAAAGATGTGAAGTACGCATTTAGAAATGCCGAGGACATCTATACAACTTTCAAAGAGCTAAAAAGCGATTGGTCAGTAATCGTAACTGATGAACTCATTGAGCTTGTCGGAAAAATCTTTGTAAAGGCAACAGCCGTAGCTTTTAATAATGAGAGAGACGAGAGGTACCAATCAACAGCATACGCTGAAATTAGTCCAGTTCCAGTATTTAATACCCAAAAAGGACAGATTAAACAAATGCAAGATCCACAATGGACAGGTGCAGTCAGCTCATACGCTCGAAAATATGCCTTGCAGGGGTTGTTTGCGATTGGTGAAAAAGATATTGATGAGTATCCAGTAGAAGAAAGCCAAGAACAAGGGCAGAATAATCAGCAACAGAAACCAAACAACCAGCAAGCCCAAGAACAAAATCAAGTAAGGTACATTGACAACATTCAGTATCAAGAAATCATCAAGAACGTTGAAGAGTTTGCGACGATTAAGGGAGCGCCATTTGATACAGTTGCAAATTTTGTATTGAGCAAGTACCAAATAGACGATTTCCACAAAGTGCCAGTTGATGGCTATAACATAGTGATGGAATACCTCACTAAACAAATTCAAAAAGCATACGAAAAACAAGGTAGCTGATATGCTAAGTGGAAATTTTGGATGTTTAGAATGTGGCTCTATATATTACAAAGCCACAACCAATAATGATGATTGGACATTTCTGGAATGCCCAAATTGTGGTAGCTATAAAACTCAAGAATTAAAACAAAGTGAGGTAAAAAATGAAAGATGTAACTAACAACCTAACAGAAATCAAGGTAGATTTCCAACCTGCAGTAATCAATGTTGATTATGATAGCGTGGAGAAACAACTTGCAGCAATCGTTGCACAGTACACAGATTATGAGGTGACAGCATCCACTTACAAGACCGATTACGATGAGCGTACACGCCTTAATAAACTAAAAGAGGCGCTGGAAACTCGGCGTAAGGAAATCAAAAACAACATCAATAATCCTTACAAGGAATTTGAGAAGTGGTACAAGAAAACAGTTGAGCCATTGGATGATGTTATCTCAAACATAACAGCAGGACTTAATGCGATTGATGAACATGAACGATTGATGCGCGTGGATGTTGTGCGTGCCACATTTGAGGATATCTGTATGGTTCAAGGTCTTGAAAAATCCACATTCGCTGACAAATACGATGAGTACAGTCTCAAGAAATATTTTAAAACAGGCAAGTATGAGCTGAAAAAGACAACACTTGATGAAATGGATGCCTTGGTGCTTTCAGAATTTGATGCCCTGGAAGAATATAAGGCCAACAAGCAAGCTATCCAAGAGCAAGCTCAAGAGTACGATTTGCCAGCTGATAGCTATATCAGACATCTTGAAGATGGTAAGAGTCTTGTTGATATTCTCAAGATGATGAAATCAGATCGTGATGCTGAGATTGCACGCAAAGAGCAGAAAGAGGCTCAAGAAAAAGCAAAAGCTGAACGACTTGAAGAAATTGCTCAATCGGCCAAGAAAAATGCTAATGCTAATATCAAGGCTTACGATGCCGAAACAGGCGAGATTTTGGAACAGGGTACAATTACACCAGAACCTCAAAACAATGCGCGAGAGGTGGCAAAATTTGAGCCTAGCGAGCCTTTGGTCAAAGTAGTACGTCTTGAATTGCACGGTGGTTTAGAACAGTGGGGAAATACACAAGAATATTTTGAGGATAACTTTATCGGTTTTGAAATTTTGGAGGATTAAGTGGAATTTAGAAAGTATCAACTTATTTTAGAATTTGAGGAGGCTAACAGGCCTCTCACACAAATTGAAAAGAAAAGCCTTGCTGTCTACTCTATCGAGTATCTAAAAGCGGGGCTAGATAGTTTAGAACGTGAATATTGTAACAGGAGGTATGCTCAATGAAATTTAATGAACTGATTGAAAATGTAAAAGGATGGTCAACAGCTAAGGAGCTTGACAAAGCAAGCCCATTATCTCAAATGCTCAAACTCAATGAGCAATGTGGGTGGTAAGTATGAGTAAACAAGTAAAAGATATACTAGAAACTCATGACACAGGTTGCTCGCACGGTATTACATTCGCTATACATCAAAACAAAGAGGAATGTATTGCGTTATTTGGCAGATCTGGATGGCCTGGTCTCAAACCTCAATTTATTTCTTGGAATGAAAGTGTTGAAAACCAAACTATATACAAAACAGAGGAAAGCTTACTTAATGCCTATGTTGATAAGGTTAGGGAAAAAGCTGCTGACTGGATTTGTATTGAATTGCTACCGTTTTAGGAGGAAGTATGGAAATTAGAGAAATATCTGACAGCGTAGCCATCTACTCGGACGGCAAGAGATTGCAAGTTATCCACAATCTAGGAGATGAGTTTATCCTAGATTTTAAGGTGGGAGAGGATAGCGTCTGGAACCTTGATGGCCAAGTCGTAGAAATTATTGACATGATTGAGCCTGTCTTTAAAGTTTGCGGCTTTTGCTCAAAAGCTGGAGAGGGTATGCAACGCTTAAAACATGCTATCGTCCACTTTGAAAGATTTGAGCAGTACATCAGAGACAATCAGGATGACCTGATGGTCTGGTGGCACAATCCAGGAGGGGGATATGAATTTTAGAAAGAGTGATTTACTTAATTATAGACAACTTTGGTGGCTTGATAAATTTCTAGTGGGCCATAAAGGATATATTGCTGGAGGTTGCTTTAAGAATATTTTCAATGGCGAACCAGTTAAAGACCTAGACATATTCTTTGAAAACAACCAGGATTTTATCGAAGCTCAGAGATATTATAAACAACTTATAAAAGAGAAACCAAAAGACTGGAAATTTTCGTACGAAAACAAAAATTGCTGGTCTATATATTCTATAAAAGATAAAGTTCGTTTAGAGCTCATCAGAAACACATACGGAAATCCAAAACAAGTTATTTCAAATTTTGATTTCACAATAACGAAGTTTGCTTATTACAAAAATTATGACAATTTGGATGAAGATGATTATATGGCTGTTTTTGAAGTCATATTTCATGAGGATTTCTTTGAGCATTTGCACACAAAACGTTTAGTTGTTGATAATGTTTTGCCATATCCCGTAAGCACATTTAATAGGATGTTGAGGTATGCCAAATACGGTTATCAGCCGTGTAGAGAAACGAAAATAAGAGTTGTCACAGAGTTGGCCGCATTAGACCCCGAAGATGAAAAAGATTTTGAGGAACAACTTGGAAAAAGTTTGTACGAAGGGATGGATTAAAAATGATAAATAACGTTGTTTTAGTAGGGCGACTTACAAGAGATGCTGAACTGAGATACACGCAATCTAATATTGCGGTTGCTACGTTTACTCTTGCTGTAAACCGTCCATTTAAGAACGAGGCTGGAGAGCGTGAGGCTGATTTTATCAATTGTGTTATCTGGAGACAGTCAGCTGAAAATCTTGCTAATTGGGCTAAAAAAGGCTCATTGATTGGTATCACAGGAGTAATTCAAACACGTAGCTATGATAATCAACAAGGCCAACGTGTTTATGTCACAGAGGTTGTTGCTAGTAATTTCCAATTACTAGAAAGTCGTAACAGTCAGCAAAATAATCAAGGCCATCAAGATCATCATGGCGGTTATCAGCAACAGGGTTACAGCAACCAGGGCAGTTCTTTCCAAAACGGAAATAACACAGGGAACAATTTCCAAAATGGAAATAGTTACGGACAACAAGGTAGTTTCTTTGAAGGGAACACAACAAATCCAGTTCCTGATTTCACCCGTGATAACAATCCATTTGGCAGACAGACAAACCCATTGGATATCAGTGATGATGATTTGCCGTTTTAGAAAGAGGTGCTAAATGGAATTTATCAAAGTTAAAGTCGATTTACAATGCCCATTTTGTGGACACTGTAAAGTGGTTAAGGTAGGAGCGCATCGCAAGGCTATTACTTGCCCATCGTGTAAACAAGCTGTTTTCTTGTCGTGGGCAACTGGTATCGAGGGGGAAATTGATGAACATGGTTATTATTTCCATGCCGTCGAGCCTTTCAATATCCGCAAAATCAATCAAGAGTTTCAAGATGCCTTTGAGGATGTACCACCTAAACACTCTTTCACCATCAGAAATAAGATGAGAGGGTGATATAGTGCAGAAAATGAAATTCTTAGACTTATTTGCTGGCATTGGAGGTTTTAGGATCGGCATGGAATCAGCCGGGCATGAATGTATAGGATTTTGTGAAATAGACAAATTCGCTAGAGCTAGTTATAAAGCTATACACGATACGAAAGGAGAAATTGAATTACATGACATCACAACAGTATCAGATGACACTATTCGAGGAATCGGACATGTTGATGTTATCTGTGGAGGATTTCCGTGCCAAGCTTTCTCTATTGCAGGAGCAAGACGAGGATTTGAAGATACAAGAGGAACTCTCTTCTTTGAAATCGCAAGGTTCGCATCTATTCTCAAACCCAGATATCTATTCCTTGAAAACGTCAAGGGACTCCTCATCGGACATCTTAGAGGAGGAAGTGGACGAAAGGTATTTCCTCTCAGCGGAGATGGTGCAGCGATTACTTGTGAACAACCAAAAATAAACAAGGTTGGAAATATTAGAAAAAAAGGAAAGTCGCAAAGTGGTGATGTCGTCTCAATTGACTCATTAGCTCCTACCCTGTGTAGTACTACGACACAAAAAGATCCGTTAAAAGTTTTAATTGAAAATGAAATAAAGCAGTTTGGTGTTCTGCAACCAAACTACAATCAAAGCGGCGTTGTTTATGAGATTGATGGTATTTCACCAACAATCAGAGCGTATCAAGGAGGAAATCTTGAGCCTAAAATCATTCAGCGTGGTCATGGTTATAATAAAGGCGGAGAGCATGACATCGCTCCTACTTTAACTAGGAATAGCTATCACGAAAACAATGTTTTAAAAATAACAGAGGCAACCTCTCAAGGTTATGCAGAAGCAGAGGTTGGGGATAGCGTGAATTTGTCACACCCTAACTCTAAAACACGCAGAGGGCGAGTAGGTAAGAAGATAGCAAATACTCTCTTAACTGGAGAGAGTCAAGGCGTGGTTGAGCCTGATTTTAGGATTAGAAAGCTGACACCTAGAGAATGCTGGAGGTTACAAGGTTTTCCTGATTGGGCTTTTGATAAGGCGCAGGAGGTCAACTCTAACAGTCAATTATACAAGCAAGCAGGCAATAGCGTAACAGTAAACGTTATTTCTGCAATAGCACAGGGGTTAGGAGGAAATTAACCCTATTTAAACCAATTTGAAAAGGAAACAGAAAATGACAATAATTGAAATCGTTATGGTACTTACAACTTTGATGTCTATCACATGGGCAGCGATTGTTACAATTCACACTATGCAAGCTATCAAAAAGCACAAGGCAAAAGTGGATTATTATCAGAAACCACAAGTGCAATGTGAGATTGCACGTCATGTACTTAAAAACAAATGGTACTCAGATGGTGGGGAGGTGTTTAGATGAAAGTATTTGATGGCGCTAAAATGCGTGCCATCCGTAAAGAGGCAGAGCTTACTCAGTATGACCTAGCCCCTATGGTTGGAATTAGTCAAAACCGAGTAAGTGACATTGAGAGAAATGTTACAACTCCAACGATTGAGGAAATTGAGGCGTTTGCCGATGCTCTAAATACTCAAGTATCATCATTTTTAAGCAACGAGTCAGAAATTGAGGTTATTGCTAATACCTTTACCAAAAAGAAAAAGGATACGGATGCAGAGTCTCACTTTGACAACCCAACCGAGCAAATGGAGTTATTTGTTGATGATACTTTACTAGGTCATGACTTAACAGGCTATGTATTGATCAGCCAAAAAACCTATCTGGAGTTGTTAGATAGTCAAGATCGCTTAAAACAGTTACAAAAACTTTTGAAGTAAGGAGGACAATATGGATAAAAAACTTATTGGGTTAGACCTAACCCACATTGCAGATGGAGGATTACAGGAGAAACTAGACAAAGAGCTTGAAAAAGTCTTTGATAACATCCTTGACCTAAATACAGATGCGAAAGCAAAACGAAAAGTGACTATCACGCTTACGATGTCAGCTAACGAAGAGCGTACAGTGGTTGATACTATCATGGAGGTAAAATCAAAATTTGCGCCTCAAAATGGAGTAGCTACAACAATTCTTGTTGGGCGTGATTTTGATACAGGGCAAGTACATGCTAATGAGCTGAAAAGTACAGTACCTGGTCAAATGTACTTTGACGAAAATGGGGAAATCCTTACTGATATTGGTCAACCAGTAGCAGAAATTGAACAACAAGCAGAAACAAAACCAGATATTTTTGCTTATTACGCTTATTTTTTGTATCAAAATAAACAATACTCTTGGGTGTGTTTTTGTTCTTGTCAATAAGTACGTAAACTCTACCTTTTGTCATCGTTTCCATCAGATTATCCATATTATCCTCCTAATAAAAAACCTATGTACCTTGATTATAGATACATAGGATAGGGTATTTTTACGGTTATTTAGATAGGGGGATGTACTTGTAAGTTGAAACAAAATACTCATCAAACCATTTGTTGATATATGTGTACGCTGGGCTAGGACTTAGATATAAAATTTTTTGACACGCGCCGATCACATTGATATTTTCAAATACATAGACCTCTTTTATCGTTTTTAACATCTTTCTATCTGATTTCTCGATATATTCATCTGTTACAGTTTTCAGATTTACTAAAAATACAGACTGCTCAATGTTATTATCTAAAAATGCCTCATGTATCTTTTGCTCCAAGATGGTTTTTTGAGGATTTTTCTTATCCCTCAAAAAATACCACTTTAGCCAATTGATTTCTCTGCGATGGATAACTGACAAGCGCTCTATTTTTTTCTTCGTCATCCATTACCTCCAAATCTCACTAAATAACATGAAATTTCTTAGAGCATCGATAGATTCCATGCCATATCGTCCTTGATAGTGGCTTGGGTTATTTACATTATCTGTCATATCAATTCCTCCCGTAATGTTTATTTGCTCCATGCAAGTAATACGTTCCATCTTTCCGCTTGTTGATGTAATATGTGTATTGACCATCTGGGCTAGCATAGGAAATCTGTTTTTCTCCTGCCCAGACTCCATTATCTTGCATCATATGGCAATTCTCCATAATCCATTCTACGTCAGGCATCTAGCAACTCCTTACTTTTTTAGATTTTGTCATCTTCTACAACCTTAAATTGTACACTTTTTATAACTTTAGGATTTAATAGAATACCTCTATCTTCCCCTAAAACAACCACATGCCCATTATTCATTTGAGATATGATTGCATCTCTAATTTTTCCTAGTTTAGTATCATCTTGGTAAAGGCCACGCGCTTCAAAATTATCGAATTTTATATTAACTTCAATCACTTTAAACCTCCTCTATATCAAACTCTAATCTATAATGCCCTTTTTCCTCACTTAATCCACCATAAACAAAGGATAACTTTTTGATAACCTTATGATTATCATCTGTCCAAATACCTGCATCAGTCATGCCATCAATGATAGCCTTGACTGTCGGATACAAGTTAGGTGGATCCAATTTAGACTTAGTAGGGCTGTAAATTGTAACTGTAACCTCACAAGGGTTAGAGGGGCTAAAAGCAGCCCTCCCTTTATCCTTGTTCATTGATGTATGCCAATAAGCAAAAGCTCTAATGCGCTTAGTAACTTTAGCTTTATCTGTTTGATGTTGCCTGTCATTACTGTTGATAACCATGTTTAGAGATTTTAGCTTAGTATTTCGAGGCAAAGAAAATTCAAATTTCATCCAAAGCTCCTAATTCCTTAGAACAATTTTATTTGTGTTTTATAGCTGTTTAGCCTGGCCATTGCTAACTCATATATGTGTTTATCTTTTTCAAAACCAATATACTCAAAGCCTAACTCATGAAAAGCAATTAAACTACTTGCTGAGCCAACATGAGTATCAAGTATTTTATCGCCTTCTTTTGCGTAGTTTTGCAATAACCAAAGGTAAAGGTTGACTGGTTTTTGAGTCGGATGAATTCTAACCTCATTCAATGCCTTATTTCCTTGCTGAATATGACCTTCAGATATTGACTTGCCTTGCATCATACCATTCCACATATAGCGAAATAAGCGCGTGCTATCATGCAAACTGCAGTATGCTAGCTCGCAATCTGAAAAACTTGACTG
The DNA here is from genome assembly GCA_963524345.1 of uncultured Streptococcus sp. Lineage (GTDB taxonomy): Bacteria > Bacillota > Bacilli > Lactobacillales > Streptococcaceae > Streptococcus. The sequence continues at coordinate 14,291 of CAURHZ010000002.1, read as the reverse complement.
ACCATTAACTTTGTCCCAAACGATACGTCCAGAGCCAAAAGAATAGTCGAAATAATTCACTCCCCAAATGATTTGATTTTTTGAAACTCTAAATAACTCATCAAAATAATCTCTGTTTGGAATTTGCCACTCTGAGGTTTCGCCATAAAGCCTATTGACGCCAATCGGACTGACTTTCCGACCATAGTATTTTCTTTTTTCTGGCCCGGAAAAATATGGCGGATCTACAATAGCTAAATCAAAATAGTTATCTGGAAAATTCTTCATTCCCTGCAAACAATCTTGATTTAAAAAATCACTCATTACTTAATACCTCTCTGTTTTAAGAATTTTGGTACATCGTCACCAATATCAAGAGCATCATATTGCCCTTTAGTAACAAGAAACTTGCCATAAGCTCCGATAGTAACCGTATAATGACCATCAACAATAGCTTTATCTGTGACTGTTCCGATAAGCTCACCACCAGCATTATCAACTTGATAAATAATGACTGGTTTTCTTTTTTTCAATTCTTCTACTTGTTGCTCCAACTTGGCCACCTGTGGTTTATAGTGATTTTTAGAGATTATCAAACCTAGATTTAGCATTGATAGCGACAAGGCTGCAAGTGCAAAAAATAGACCAACTCGATTTTTATTTTTCATGTCATGTCTCCAAAATCTTTATCACTGTGTAAATCAAAGCGATAGCATAAGCATCAAAGATAAACCAAACCACCTTGTCTGCTTTTCCTTTTTTGTAGGTTTTATGACCAGCAACGAAAATCAGAATAGCAAGTAGTAAGCAAGCGCTGATAACCATCAATTTCAGAAACAAGATCATCTAATTACCGCCTAACTCTTCAACCACTTTACTTACAGCTGCTAAAATCTGTTCTTTTACTTTGGTGTCCTTGATGTCATCAATCCCCTCAACTTCCCCAGTTTCTACATTGATAGCGATTGATCCAACCAAAGAACTATCTTCCTCATCAGATTCACTAAGCACTTCTTTAACACTCTTACCATCCAGGATGTCCAACAAATCATGGCTAATGCTATGCATTGTCTTAGCTGTTTTGAATCTATCAATATCTTCTGTCAAAAGATAGTAGAACATTGCCTTTTTACCAGCATCATGTAATGCCTCAGCGAACTCTTTCAAGTTCTCTACGATAGTTTCAGCTGATACTGTGTTTTTAGTTTCTTTAGTCATTGTTTTTTCCTCCTATGCTAATACTGTAATATGTTTCTGGTCTGCTAGTTGCTCTTTTAGATAGGCTGCAATGTTTCCTACTGCATCAGCTATCCAACGCTTACCATCTGCCTCAAATAAAGCCATATTTGCTTGCTTATCAATCCTAAAGACAAATAGACTTGCCGGTTGCTCAACCTCGCTAAATGTACGATATGGGCGCAATGTAACCGGATTAGGTGCTTTGCCTTTAGCAAGGCTTGCCACCCCTGTTTTAACTGTTGCTACTTGAGATACTCCATTATCTTCAATTTCAGCCCCATTCTCAATTTTCAATGCGCTAGCAAATTCTAGCAATGTGCCACGATCGTTATCGTCAATAAAGTTCGATTGCAACATGATATTGAACTGTTCCGATGATAGGAAACGGCCAAAAGATAACTCTGGGATGCGTGCCTTAACATCAACAAGTAATGTGCGATGTTCTAACTCATCATTTTCAGACCATACACAAACCTCATCATTTTTCTCAACTGCTACAATCAAGCGTTGGTTTTTCAAATTGTTGAGGTCAGTTTTGAGATAGTCAACAAGGCTTGTCAAGGTTGATAGCTCCAGAGTTTTAGGATAGCGTTTAGGATCAAGTTCTTTGAGGTTGAATTTATTGGCATCATAATACTCTGTGCCATCTGCAGCTGTTAAAATTTCTAATCCACACTCATTTAGTTTTACTACGTATTCCAATGCTGCTTTAAGATTTTCTGTTGTCATATTAGTTACCTACTTTCTTTTTGTTGAAATCAATTTGACTTAGATCATGTGCATAAAGGTATGAAACCACATGCTCATCACGGCTATAATCATGCAGAACATGAGAAAAGCAAAAAGGGTGCAACCAATTTGACACCAAAAGAGCGTAAACTTGTTGAAAAAGTCAAAAAGGAGTGGTATAATTACACTAAGAAACGTAGGGAGTAGTATATAGGGATTACGCCTTGATGGAGGAGATTCCGGTTCGAATCCGGGCTACTACGTTACATCTTAGCCCCTTAATTGGGGCTTTTTTTGTGCCTTAAATCAAAAATAACAGTAAAACATCCCCTCTTTTAGCATATAAAATGAAATCATGAGTAGCAATACTTGTGATTTTTTTGTTGGAAAGGAGGTAGCGAATGAATGAAAGACAGAGGCGCTTTGCAGATGAGTACATAAAGACAGGAAACGGCTATCAATCAGCAATTAAGGCTGGTTATAGTGAGAGTTATGCCAATAATCGTATTACTGAACTGTTGGGAAATGTTGGGATAAAAGAGTACATAAATAAGCAGATGGAAGAGCTGCATAAGTCAAATATCATGGATGCGACAGAGGCGCTCTATATCCTTTCTGAAATCGCTAGAGGTAAACGAGATGAGGAGGTTTTGATACTTAATCCAACAACAGGAAAAGTAGAGAGACATATCAAAAAAGCAGATAATGCGACAGTTATTAAAGCTATTACTGAAATCTTGAAACGATATCCAACAGCTAAACAATCTGAAAAACTAGAGCTTGAGATTGAGAAATTAAAATCACAGTTGATAGATACACAAATGGAAGATGACACCATCACAATTATTGATAGTTGGGAGGGTGACGATGAAGATAATTGATATTCAAAAAAATGTCAATCCTCATTTCAAGAGCGTTTGGAAATCCAAGAAACCTTACAACATTTTGAAAGGTGGGCGAAACTCATTCAAATCATCAGTTATTACCTTAAAGTTGATTGTCATGATGACCTGGTACATCATAAGGGGTGAAACTGCCAATATTGTCATTATCCGTAAAGTAGCTAATACAATCCGTGATAGTGTGTACAATCAAATCCAATGGGGACTATCGTTATTTGGCCTAACCAGTCGCTTTAAGATGACAGTCAGCCCATTTAAGATAAGTCACAAAAAGACAGGCTCAACATTTTATTTTTACGGCCTAGATGACTACCAAAAGTTGAAATCAAACAACATTGGGAATATTATTGCGGTTTGGTATGAGGAGGCTGCTGAATTTTCAAGTGCTGAAGAATTTGACCAGACCAACATTACATTTATGCGCCAAAAACATCCACGCGCTCAATTTGTTAAAATCTTTTGGTCATACAACCCTCCTATCAATCCGTACAGTTGGATAAATGAGTGGTATGAGGAAATGAATACGCAAGATAATTACTTATGCCATTCTAGTACTTATCTTGATGATGAGTTAGGATTTGTAAATGAGCAGATGTTAGCTGATATAGAGCGTATCAAGAAGAATGACTATGATTATTACAGGTATGTCTATCTGGGTGAGTCAGTTGGTTTAGGGAATAATATCTATAACATGAGTACATTTCACCCGTTAGATGCTTTGCCTAGTGATGATAGGCTGATAGGTATATCTTTTGCATTGGACGGTGGGCATCGACAGTCAGCTACTGCATGTTGTGCTTTTGGGATAACTGCTAAATGTAAGGTTATCTTACTAGATACTTGGTACTACTCACCAGCTGGCCAAGTGATAAAAAAAGCGCCTAGCCAACTATCACAGGACATCAATGGCTTTATACAATCCGTTGTCAGTAAGTACAGAGTACCTATTTTGCAATATACGATTGATAGTGCAGAGGGAGCATTGAGAAACCAGATGTATCTTGATTTCAGTATTAGATGGCATCCGGTGGCTAAATTGAAGAAAGTGACAATGATTGATACATTCCAATCATTATTAGCACAAGGTCGCTTTTATTATCTTGATACAGAGAATAACAAGGTATTTATTGAAGAACATAAGATGTACAGATGGGATGAAAAGACACTGCAGTCTGATAGCCCAAATGTCATCAAAGATGATGACCATACATGCGATGTTGCCCAGTATTTTATACTAGACAATTCTAAGATACTTGGTTTGCGTGTTGGTAATTCATAAGGAGGGCAACAATGAACTTAATTCAAAAAGTAAAAGACTTTTTCAACCGTGGGAGGTATAACATGGAAACATCAAACCTAAACAGTATCTTGGAGCACCCAAAGGTAGCTGTAACACAATCCGAATTTGACAGGATACAGCTCAATCTAGCTTACTATCAATCTAAATTTGATGATGTTGAGTACATCAACACAGATGGCGATAGAAAGCGCAGAAAGATGCAACACTTACCAATTGCACGAACTGCAGCTAAAAAGATTGCTAGTCTTGTCTATAATGAACAAGCGGAAATTACAGCAGAGGATGATACATTAAATAAATTTCTCAATGATATGCTAGATAATGACCGCTTTAACAAAAACTTTGAGCGGTATTTAGAGAGTGCGTTGGCACTTGGTGGGCTTGCTATGCGACCTTACGTTGATGGCGACAAGATCCGTGTGGCATTTATTCAAGCACCGGTATTTTTGCCATTACAAAGCAATACACAGGATGTATCAAGCGCCGCAATCCTCACAAAGACAACTAAGTCAGAGAGCAAAAAGAATGTATATTATACGTTAGTTGAGTTTCATGAGTGGGTAACTCAAGATGGCCAAGAGGTAGGGAGTACAAAGGATAAGAACCTATACCGCATCACTAATGAATTATACAAATCAACATCAGATAGCACGCCGGGTGATCGTGTAAATTTGAGTGAGCTATATCCTGACTTGCAACCAGTAACAACAATACAAGGATTGTCACGCCCATTGTTTGTTTATCTCAAGACACCAGGGATGAACAACAAAGACATCAACAGTCCTCTTGGTTTATCTATCTTTGATAACGCCAAGACCACTATTGATTTTATCAATCGTACGTACGATGAATTTATGTGGGAAATTAAGATGGGTCAAAGACGCGTGATTGTGCCTGAGCAAATAACGCAACTCAAAGTACAAGATAGCCACGGTGAAATCAAATTTAAGCGACGTTTTGATACTGACCAAAATGTTTACATGCAAGTAGGAGCAGGCAATATGGATAGTGGTAGCATTATTGACCTCACAACTCCTATCCGCTCATCAGATTATATTTCAGCCATTTCAGAGGGCTTGAAACTCTTTGAAATGCAAATTGGTGTATCTAGTGGCATGTTTACATTTGATGGGCAAGGGGTCAAGACGGCAACGGAGATTGTAAGTGAGAACTCAGACACTTACCAAATGCGCAACAGCATTGTGGCACTTGTTGAGCAAGCTATCAAAGAGCTTTGTGTTTCAATGTGTGAGTTAGGCAAAGCGGTAGGGATATATAGTGGAGAAATTCCGGAGCTTGATGATATTTCAGTTAATTTGGATGATGGTGTATTTACTGATAGGCATGCAGAGCTTGATTACTGGATGAAGATGGTAGCAGCTGGCTTTGCAACACAGAAAAGAGGTATTGCTAAAGTACTCAACATCACAGATGAAGAGGCAGAGAAAGAACTGGCTGAAATCAATGGAGAGTTGCCACCAGAGAGCGATGCAGAGCTTGCTTTGTACGGAAAAACAGAAAAGATAGTAGGGGATGAGTAGCTATAAACTGCTAATAAATTACAATAAACGATACATAAGGAGTTGAAAATGACTGATAAACGCAAAATGCCAACTCTAAATGACCAACAGTTTTCTTTGCACATGCAGGGCGTGAGTGATATTTACTCTAAAATGCAAATTGAGTTGTTTGATAGTATGATAAAACGACTCAAAGAGCGTGGCAATGCTGACCTTGCAAAAAATCCGTATATATGGCAACTAGAAAAGCTCAACGATATGTACATGCTGAATGAGGAGAACTTAAAGATTATTGTTGAGCGTACAGGAATTGCTGAAAGTCTTTTGAGAGAAGTCATTGCTAATGAGGGATTAAAGGTCTATAAGGACACAAAGGAGCAACTAGAGGAAGATTTAAAAAGAGAATCTAGTGGCAAGGTTAGAAATGGTGTAATTGATGCTCTTGAGTCCTATACTCAACAAGCTATAAGTGACCTTAATCTTATCAATTCAACATTACCAGCAAGCATACAGACTGTTTTCAAGTCGGTTGTAGAGCAGACAGTTGCCCAAGTGGTATCAGGGACTAAAACGAGTGATAGGGCTTTAAATGATACTATCATGTCGTGGCAAAAAAAGGGCTTTACTGGATTTACTGACAGCGCAGGCAGAGAATGGCGAGCAGATAGCTATGCCAGAGCAATTATTAAAACGACAACTTACAGGGTTTACAATGATATGCGTACAAGACCTGCAGAGGAATTAGGGATAGATACTTTTTACTACTCTATCAAGTCGTCTGCTAGAGCTGCATGTGCTCCATTGCAAGGTAAGATTGTCACTAAAGGTCAAGGCAGAACAATAAATGGCCTTACAATTCATAGTTTGCTAGATTATGGTTTTGGTACTGCTGGAGGATGTTTAGGTGTCCATTGTGGTCATTATCTTACGCCTTTTATCGTAGGAGTAAATGAAATACCAGACTATATGAAAGACCTAACGCCAGAACAGGCAGAAGAAAATGCACGCATCGAGGCTAAACAAAGAGCCTTAGAGCGCAATATCAAGCATCACAAAGAAAGATTGCACTATGCTAGTACATTAGGTGATGATGATCTGATACAAGCTGAGAGGCTAAAAGTTAGAGCTTATCAAGGGAAAATAAGAGCTCTTGTAGAACAACACGAATTTTTAAGCCGTGATTACAGTAGAGAAAGAGCATATATCTAATTATCAAGAGGGTTACTAAACAATCCTCTTTTTTTGTGCCTAAAACCGTAAAAAATCCCATTCCATCCAAAGTAAACTGAAATAGTAAATAATATTTTGCTTTTCGGTGGGAGTTGTCCACCTAAAAAGAACTAAGGAGGTACAAATGGCATTTACAACAGAGGAACTACTCAAACTTGGATTGACAGAGGAACAGGCTAAAGATGTCTTTGCATTGCGTGGTAAAGAGCTAAATGCAGATAAATCAGCCTTGGAAACTATCACACAAGAGCGAGATAGTTTGAAAAACCAGTTGCAAAAAGCAGAGGAGCAAGTTGAACACTTGAAATCGCTTGAAAGTATCAGTGCTGAACAAAAAGAGGCAATTGATAAATTGCAAGCAGATTACGACAAGTATAAACAAGAGGCTGCTGATGAACTGGCAAAAACCAATAAGGTGAATGCTATCAACCTTGCTTTGAAAGATACCACAGCACACAATCCATCAACCTTGATGAAGTTTATTGATGTTGATGCCATTGAACTAGATGACAGTGGCAAACCTAAACTAGATGACATCCTCAATGGTCTAAAGGAAAGTGATCCATATCTTTTTAAAGCAGAAGAAGATGGCAGGCCTAACCCAAATATCGTTGCGTTTGGAAATCCAACAGCAACAGACCCAGCACCAGATGCCTTTGCACAGGCATTAGGGCTAACAGAATAAAAAGGAGGAATAGTAGATGTCAATCAATTACATCACAAAACATGAGGGGCAGTTTGAAAAACGCCTTATGCAAGGCTCATTGACTGCCATTCTTGAAACGCCAAAAGTAAATTGGCTCGGTGCAAAATCATTTGAATTGCCAACAATCTCTGTAACAGGATATAAGGCACATACACGCTCTAAGGGTTACAACTCAGGTACAGTATCAAACGATAAAAACGTTTATACTCTTGGATTTGACCGAGATGTTGAGTTTTTTGTTGATACAGCAGATGTTGACGAAACAAACCAAGAGCTTTCAGCCGCTAACATCTCAAATACATTCATTTCAGAACATGCAACACCAGAAGTTGATGCTTACCGTTTTTCTAAAATTGCAACAGCTGCAATTAATGGTCATCATTTCAAACAAGAAGATAGCATTACACCGGAGAATGTCTATGGAATCTTGAAAGCTGCTATTTTGCCAATGCGTAAATATGGAGCATCAAATCTTGTCATGTATGTATCTAGCGAGGTAATGGATGCCCTAGAGCGTGCTAAAGACTTTACACGCGCAATCGCTACTACATCACCTCAAGGAATTGACACACGTGTAACATCGCTAGACGGAGTGCAACTTATTGAGGTTTGGGATGATGCACGTTTCAAAACTCAGTTTGATTTCACAACTGGATTTGTGAAAGCTGGCGGCGGTAAAGATATCAATTTCTTGATCGTGGCTAAGACAGCTATCATTGCCAAAGCTAAATTTAACTCTATCTATCTCTTTGCTCCTGGGCAACACACAGAGGGTGATGGTTACCTATACCAAAACCGTTTGTATCATGATTTGTTTGTCTTGAAATCTCAAGAAGATGGGGTTTACGTTTCACATAAATCAGCATAGGAGGTAGCAGATGAAGAAATACATCAAAGAAAATCAAGTTTATACCGTGCAAGAGGGTAGTGAGCTTGAGGTGCAACTTATGGCAGATGGTTTTGAGGAATTGGTGGAAGATGGTGGCGAGCTTGAAACACCAAAGGAAACTAAGGACAAAGGTAAAGAATAATGGCTAAGTATAAAGCAATTAAGAACCTAATTCTAAAGGCACCTGGTATTTATGTGATAGAGGGAGAATTTGTTGAGCTTGAACCGAATTATGCCGATCAAGTCAATAAAGACCTCAAGCAAACATTTCCGGATGTCGATGCAGTTTTAGAGCTTGTAGAAGATGTGCCCACACAATTTGAGCAAGCTGAATAAATAAGGGGTGGCAACACCCTTTATTTTTAAGGGAGGTTACGCATGACTTATTTGACACAAAAGGAGTTCGATGAGCTAGATTTTGATGAAGTTACAGACTTTGAAAAATTGGCAAAACGGGCAAAGATAGCGATTGACCTATACACTAACGGTATTTATCAGAAAGGCATTGACTTTGAAAAAGAAATTGCCTATCGGAAAAATGCTGTTAAACTTGCTATGGCTTTTCAAATCGCCTATCTAGATTCATCTGGCATTATGTCAGCTGATGACAAACAGCTAGCCAATAGTGTCTCTATTGGCCGTACATCAATCTCTTATAGCACCTCACAAAGCACATCAGCAGGTCAGCAATTTAATTTGTCTATGGATGCTGAAAATGTTTTGAGACAAGCCGGCTTTAGCCTAGTTGTTGGAGTTGTATATGATCGATAAGCGACTATTAAAAGGGATTGACAAGCGTTTGTTAAAGGATGTCATAACCATAAAGAAAGTAACTGGCAAAAATGATTATGGGGATGAAGTATATTCAGAGCCGTTGACTATTAAAAATGTACGTTTTGATAGATCAGTGGGGGCATCTGGTAATCGTAACTCAAAATCTGGCACAGGAAATTCAAAATCAAGGCAAAAACAAGGGGTTATATACCTCTATCCATCCCTTTCTTTTGTGACAGCCAATGATGATTGGATGGGTGCAAAAGTAAATGATGGGATAAGAGATTACACAATCAACGGCTACCAAACTAACTACTATGATGGTGAGGTGTTTAGTCAAGAAATTGAGGTGATCTAATGAGTATTGCCATTAAAGTCGACTTGCAGAAAGCTAAGCATAAACTTTCAAGAGAATCCATGACAAGAGGAAAGGTTGTGGTTGCTAGCCAAATCTTGCTAGACAATGAGCAATATATCCCCTTGAGAGGCGGAGATTTAAGAGCTTCTGGCCGAATCGTTGGACAGGGTGATGCTGTTGTTTATGGCACAGTTTACGCTAGGGCGCAATTTTACGGTTCAAACGGTATTGTCACCTTTAGGAGATATACAACTCCAGGTACAGGAAAACGATGGGATCAAGTTGCTACTAGCAAGCATGCTGAAGAATGGGCTAGAGCTTTTGTGAAAGGAATGGGGCTTTGATGCGAGAGAATGACTTTCAAAATGTACTTTTAAAGCATATCAAGACTTTAAATTTACCAGTTGAACCACGCTTTGATTATTTTGAGGATAACAAGGATGACCTGGTTATCAATCAGATACCAGGTGGGAAAGTGGATAGAGAGTATATGGATGGCACACAAGAAGTTTCTTTGCCGTTTGAAATCGCTGTAAAAGCAAAAAAGAACTCAGTAGCCAATGACACTATTTGGTTAGTCACCTCAGAACTAGCAAAGATAGACTTAGTTTTGCCAAGTGACAATAATTCTTATGAATATATGGGAATGGAAGTCAGCAGGCCTGCCATGAAAGGTAAGGATGAGCAAGGCTATTATTATTACACAATTGAAATTGTGGCGAAAATCGTAATAGAGAGGAACAAACAATGACAAGACAAAAAAACGCCCTACGTGGCCATTTTGTAGCTCCATACAATGGAGGAACTGAACCATCAACACAAGATGCATGGTTGGAACTTGCTAAATGGATCTCAGACGTATCAGATGATACAGACGAGAAAACAGATGATCAAGCATACTATGACGGTGATGGAGTTGAAGAAACAACGGTAGTCAGTGTAAAAGGTGCTTATACCTTTGAGGGTACTTATGATCCAGAAGATAAGGCACAGGCTCTTATTGCTGGGATGAAGTACAAGACAGGGGATGACCGTAAGCTATGGCACAAGGTTGTTTCTTCTGACAAGAAGAAACAATGGGTGGGAGCTGCAACAGCAACAGAAATCAAAGCAGGATCTGGTGCTGCTTCTGACTTTGAAGCATTTGGATGCAAACTTTCGTTTAACTCAACGCCCAAAGAAACTGGTATTGGGTAATAGCTTTTGATAAGGGCGGGCATTGAGCCTTGCCCTTTTTAACAACAGGAAAAGGAGTAGAGATATGACAGATATTCAGATTGAACTAAAACGTACAGGATTTCCAGTAAAAATCGGAGAAGTAGAGCTATGGTTTGATACAAGTCAAGAGAGCTTGATGCGCTTTTATGACATGGAAGAAGAACTTCAACGTCGTCTTGTCCAATATGAATTGGATGTGGTAACTGCAAATATTGATAACAAAATTGAGCGTGATGGAGTAACTAAAGAAGTAGTTGCTGGGGCTATTGAACTAGAGAAGAAACAGCTTGAGATTCAATATGATCTTATTTTTGGTGATGGTACATTTGACAAGTTGTATTCTGTATATCCAGATTATAACGCCCTAAATAATGCTCTAGAACAGACCGCAATCATGTTGCATGACAAGTTGAAAGAAGTTGCTGAGCAACATGAAAAAGTGGTGAAAGAGCGAGCTAGTCACTATTTAAACAAGGGGAAAGTCACTCCAATCAAGAACAACAAGGACAATAAGAAACACAAAAAGAATAAAAAGAAATAGCTAGGTAAAAATTATGTCTATGAAATTAAATGATGCTTTAATCACAAATTTTTCTATTGCTGATAAGGAGTATGACATAGACTTGTCTTTTAATAAGGTTCTGGATGTCTTTGAAATCTTGAAAGAGGGAGAGTTGACAGAGTTTGAAAAAGCACAGTTGATTGTCCATTTGCTAACTGGCCAAGAATTATATGACATTAAAGAGGTTGTAGATTGTTGGATTTACATAAAAGAACATTTTTTAGAAATCGAAAAAGAAACGGTTCAGTATGATTTGTTAGGTAATCCAATGCCAAAGGCAAAAGATGAAGAAGAACAAGAAAAATTGATTGATTTTGAACAAGATGCAGAATATATTTACGCTAGTTTTTTACAAGCCTACGGCATCAATCTTTTAGAAGTTCAAAATAAGTTGACATGGACAGAATTTAAAGCGCTTTTGAATGCTTTGCCAGACAATACAATCATGCAACAGATTATAGAAATCCGCGCATGGAAACCAGAACACGGTGGGGATAAGAACAAAATGCGCAAATTACAAGCTAAATATAGTTTAGGAAAGGAGGGAGAAGATAATGGCTGATGGAAAAGTGACCATAGTTGTTGATGTGGATGGAAATAAAGTCAAGGTTCTAAACGATGAGTTAGACAAAACAGCACAAAAAGGCGACAGAGGAAGTGATTCTCTGAAAAAATTTGCCCTTGGTGGCGCTGCCTTTAAACTAGCATCCAAAGCTGTGGATCTTCTGACAGATTCATTGGGAGGAGCTATTCAGCGTTTTGATACCCTTGAAAGTTATCCAAGAGTGATGCAAGCGATGGGGCATAGTACAGAGGATGTCACGCGCTCAACTAAGAAACTTGCAGCGGGTATCGAAGGTTTGCCTACGACTTTGAATGAAGTGGTTGGTACAGCTCAACGTTTAACATCTATTACTGGAGATATCAACAAATCAACAGATCTAACACTTGCTCTTAATAATGCCTTTCTTGCCTCAGGATCATCTAGTGCGGATGCAAGCCGTGGCTTACAACAGTTTAGTCAGATGTTATCAGCTGGCAAGGTTGATATGCAAAGCTGGAAAACATTACAGGAAACCATGCCCTATGCTTTGCAAAAGACTGCTGAATCATTCGGTTTTGCTGGCCAATCTGCTCAGAATGATTTCTATTCTGCATTAAAACAGGGACAACTTACGTTTGATCAGTTCGCCTCAAAATTGATTGAGTTAAATGGTGGTGTTGGTGGTTTCGCTGAGCTTGCAAAATCTAATAGTAAAGGGATTCAGACTTCTTTCGGCAACTTAAAAAATGCAATTGTAAAAGGTGTAGCGAATACTATCAAGGCTCTTGATGATTTGACAAAGGCAGCAACAGGTAAGACGATTGCTGAGAACTTTGATGCATTGAAAGTAATCATCAATGCTGCTTTTGGTGTGATTGTCAATGTTATTAAAGCTAGTACGCCTGTCTTTCAGACTTTGTTTAGTATTTTGGGTACTGGAATTTCTGTAATTTCATCTTTGACACCAGTTATTATTGGTTTGGTTTCTGCTTTGGTGGCTATGCGTGCTGCTAACGAAGCTATAACTGCGACAAAAAACTTAATCAATGCCTGGCAAACATTCAAAACAACAGCGACAGGAGCAGTTCAAATTATCAATTTAATGACCGCTGCACAAGCGACATGTGGAACAGTAACAAAGGCTCAAATGGTCGCAAATCTGGCAAATAACGGAGCTTTAACAGCGTCTAATTTGCTTTATGGTGTTTTGACCGGCGCTATTAGTTTGCAAACTGCTGCAACTATTGCTGCGACTGCTGCAACAACAGCATTTAAAGCAGCACTGACCGCTTTAACCGGCCCGATTGGGTGGGTTGTTGCTGGTGTAGGTCTTGCTGTTGGCGCTTTGGTAGGGTTGTGGCAATGGCTGACTGCTGAGAGTGAGGAAACAAAACGTCTCAAATCAGAACAAGAGGAGTTAGTCAAGAGTACGGATCAATTAACGGATTCTGTTAAACAAAGTGCAAAAGAGCGCCAGAAAAATCTTGAATCTGTAAAAGGAAATACAGAATCTTACCAAAAATTGGCTGATGAAATTGTTCAACTTTCTCAAAAAACAAATAAAACTGCAGCAGACAAGAAAAATCTCAAGAAAAAGATTGATGCTTTGAACGCATCTGTAACCGGACTTAATCTTGCCTATGACAAAAACACTGATTCTTTGTCTCATAACAGTGACCAAATCAGAGCTCGTATCTCAGCGATGGAGGCAGAATCAACATGGGAGGCATCCCAAAAGAATCTGCTTGATATTGAACAAAAACGTGCTGAAATTGGCGAGCAACTGAAGCAGATTGCAGAACAACGTAATAAGTGGAATGAAGAGTCCAATGTTAGCGATAGTGTTCGTAAAGAAAAACTGCAAGAACTCAACGACAAGGAAACTGAGCTTAAGAATACCCAGACAGAATTGCAAACTGAGTACGAAAAAACCTCTCAAGTTCAACAATCAGCATCTGAAGCGATGGCTGCTGCTGCCGAAAATGGTTCAAATAGACAAGTTGTAGCATACGAGAATATGTCTAAATCTCAACAAAAAGCAATAGACGATATGCGTACTAAGTACAATGAATTACTTGAGACAACTACGAACATGTTTGAACAAATCAAGTATAAGTCTGCTATTAGTGTCGATGAAATGATTGCCAATCTCCAAAAAAACCAAGAGGCGGTTAATAATTGGGCAACAAACCTCAATACACTAGCTGAACGCGGAGTAAATGAGGGGATTTTGGCTAAATTGCAACAGATGGGGCCTCAAGGTGGGCTGTACGTTCAAGAACTTGTCAACGCATCAGATGAAAAATTGGCAACATTGAACGAAGTCTTTACTCAAGGTGGT
>CAURHZ010000001.1:0-33994 GCA_963524345.1 uncultured Streptococcus sp. | reverse complement strand
GTTGCTTACAAATCGCTTGATTATTGATACGATGAAGAAATATACAAGTGATCCGAATGCCCAGATTGATAGCACTTGGTCACCAGCTACTGGTAGTGGAGCTGATACGGGGGTCGACCAATTTATGACTCCTATGAATTACTATTCTCCAGTAATTAAGGTGGGAGCTGAGGCCAATGGATTAGGTGTCCGTTACTTTATAGATAGGGTTCTGGATGATAGAGGTTCAGCTACTTATTCTCATGAAATGACGCACTTACTAGATAGAACGGTCTTGTTTAATAATCACGGTCGTCGAGATGGTACAGGAGCAGAGTTTTATGCGCGTGGTATTTTTGAAAACTCCTATAATCCAGAAAAGGATACTTATTTCAATCTCAACTTTGTATATGATGAGAGTGATAAGAATGGATTTTACAATAAAACACCTGATCGATTTAAAACGGCAGAAGATTTGAAATCTTATATGAAGGGAATTTTTGATTTTCTTTATACTCTAGATTATCTACAAGCATAGTCAAGTATAAAATTATCTGCAGAATACAATATGATTTATTTCAAAAAAATAACGCCGATTCCTTCAACAGGTCCTAGAACTTGGGTAGATTACCGTAATCCATCAGTTAAACCAACTCATAAGAGTGAGGAGATTCAAGCTCTGACTTTAGAAGATGCCAAAAAATTGACAGATATTGATAGTTTGATTGACAATCATATCCTGGTCAATCGTTATATCATTGCTGGTTTTTCAGATAAAGGTAAAATTGCAGCAAATGGATATTATTTAGTGGATATGTTTGATACCATTTATGGTGTTAGTCAAAATGACTCTGGTATGAGTGGGGATATCACCTTTAGAAAACAAGCCTTTGAATTGATGGCTGCTTTGGGCTATTATGAAGGATTTGGATTGAATTTCATAGGATTCTCCTTAGAGTTTTTCTTTATTTGATGACTCTAGTATAATCTCCTAAAATTAAAAAGGATTAAGAAAAAGTTAAAATTTTTCTTAAATCCCTCTTATAAAATACTTATATTAATTAAATCCATAAACAGACTTGGTAATTTGATAGACG
The DNA here is from genome assembly GCA_963524345.1 of uncultured Streptococcus sp. GTDB lineage: Bacteria > Bacillota > Bacilli > Lactobacillales > Streptococcaceae > Streptococcus. Next base: position 32,918 of record CAURHZ010000001.1, on the reverse strand, counting down.
ACATTGGACAGTTTGCGAGCTGGCAAGACCGAATGTTTGGTCAAACGGCTGAGCATGGTCTTGCGAATGGCCTGAAAGACCTCTGGATTTTCCTGCTGAATATAGGTCCACAGCTCCCGTTTTTTTGCCAGATGCTCTGCTGTGCCTGCTCGGTTGAGCAAGGCACTGGAAATCACCGTCGTGATTTCAATATGATTCAGCAGATACTCTCGCATTTTGGGGTGGCTTACTTTAGATAAATCAAGCTGGTCTACCAAGAGTCGATTGACCTTGAGTTGCTGGTCAATGCGCTTAATCATCACTTGCTCATTGACTGACTGGTCCTCACGCCCAATCAAATAACGATAGAAATCGACAGGCAGATAGTACATGGTCTTGACCTGCTGAAGGGGGGTAAAGACAAAGAGATTATCGACATAAAAGGTATGCTCAGGCAGTTGGAACTGGCTCGCTCGCAACAAATCTGTCCGATAAATCAGCGAGTGCATCATGATATACTGGCCTTTGGAGAAATTTCCGACCTGATCCCAGCCAAAAATCTGCTGGACAGGCAAGACTGACTCGTAACTCATACTCTTCTTACGAGACTGACCTTCCTTTTCATAGACAAAATTGGTCACAAAGGCATCTACCTCTTGACCCTCACTCTCTAGTTCTTGCAAGGTTTCCAAAATTTTCAGGTAAGCGCGAGGATCCACCCAGTCATCACTATCAACTACTTTAAAATAGCGCCCAGAAGCCTCTGCCAAGCCACGATTGACAGCTCCACCATGGCCCTTATTTTCCTGATAAATAGCTCTAACAATGTTAGGATACTTGCTAGCTAAACGCTCAGCTATTTCCTGAGTCTGGTCCTGAGACCCATCATTGATAATCAAAATCTCAACTTGCTCACCACCAATCACTAGCGACTCCACGCAGTAATGAAGATAGGCTGCGGCATTGTAGCTAGGAATGGCGATAGACAATAACTTCATAATCTACTCCTTTAGGGGACTGATTTTTTCTTATACTCTTCGAAAATCTCTTCAAACCACGTCAGCCCTATCTGCAACCCCAAAACAGTGTTTTGAGCAGCTTGCGGCTAGTTTCCTAGTTTGCTCTTTGATTTTCATTGAGTATTACTCTCTCTTGTCACTTCTTTTTATTTTACCATAAAGTCCAGCTTCTGAAGGACTTTTACTAGAATACAAGGGTTTCTGACTCTATTTGCTATCTTGGACATCAAAAAAGAAGGGATTCCCCTCCTTAGGAATTTAACTCTGCCAAGTCATCTAGATACTGGTTGTTAATGACCGCCAAGATATAGGCATCTGCTTTCAAGAGATCATTAGGCCCAAACTGGACGTCCAGTGGTGAATTTTCTTGCTCACGAAATCCTAGGACATTGAGGTTGTATTTGCCACGTAGATCCAGCTGGCTCAGGCTTTGACCTGCCCAAACACTAGGAATTTTCATCTCCACGATAGACACATTTTTGTCCAGCTGAAAGACATCAACATTGTTATGAAAGAGAATGGTCTGCGCTAGGGATTGCCCCATTTCATACTCAGGCGAGATCACCGAGTCGGCACCGATTTTTTCCAGTACCTTCTTGGCTGTCTGACTTTTGACCTTGGCAATAACCCTCGGCACACCCAAACTCTTACAGTGCATTACTGCAAGCACACTCGACTCCAGATTTTCCCCTGTTGCGACCACAACCGTATCACAGGTATCAATACCTGCAGTTCTGAGGAGTTCCTCATCTGTAATATCGCCCACAACTCCACGCGCCAAAACAGGTTCAAATTGATTGATGCGCTCGGCGTGGTCGTCAATGGCAATAATATTCATATCTTGCTTGGCGAGGGCCGTCAGGACACTACTCCCAAAAATCCCCAAGCCTAAAATTCCAATCGTACGATCTGACATCGTTCTTCCTTTCTTATCCAATGCTAATATCTGCTTTCATATACTGAATCAAATCTTTCTTATCAGGCTGGTAGTCAGCTAGACTAACCAGCAAGGTCAAGGGACCGATACGGCCAATAAACATGAGCACCATGACAATGCTAAGAGCTAGCTTGCCCAATTCTGGTGTCAGATTTGCCGTCACCCCAACTGTCGCAAGGGCTGAAATGGTCTCAAACATGAGGTAGATAAATCGCGGTGTTCCTTCTGCCGTAATTCCCAACAACATCAAGCCCAACAAGAAGGTCATCAAAAAGATAATGAAGACACTAAAGGATTTTTGGACTGTTCGAGCCTCAATGGTTCTCTGCGCAACATTGGCATGAGGCAAGCCCAGCAATTCACTACGCGCAAAGACCAACAAGACAAAGAAAGTCGTAATCTTGAGCCCCCCAGCCGTCCCTCCAGGCGCTCCACCCAGAAACATCTGTAGGATATAGATAAACAAGGTCACAGGTCGAGCTTGAGTATAGTCAATAGAAGCAAAACCGGCCGTTCTCATGCTGACGGTTTGGAAAAAGCTGACCAGCACTTTCTCTGGCACACTGAGATTGCCAATGGTTCCTGGATTGTGCCACTCCGTAAAGAGTGTGGATACTGTCCCAAACAGCAAAATCCCTGCAGTCAAGAAGAGGACTAGTTTGGTGTGGAAACGCAGACGGCGTTTTTTCTTCTTGTCAAACTGGGTTGCCAAGTCAAACCAGACCATAAAGCCAAGACCACCTGTGATAATCAAGCCAGCAATAACCAGATTGATTAAGGGATCCGTCTGAAAAGCCACTAAACTGCTACTGCCGAAATTATCAAAACCAGCATTACAAAAGGCTGAAATGGCTAAAAAGATAGAGGTGAAAATGCCTCGTCCCCAGCCGAACTCAGGAATAAAACGGAAACTTAGTAGAAAGGCACCCAAACCCTCCACTAGAAAAGTCGTCAAAAAGATGGAACGCATAAAAGACTTCAAAGACTTACTTTCCCCATAACTAAAACTCTCCTGAATGGTTTCACGACTACGCAGACTAAGCTTTTGCTTGCCTTGGATATAAAAAATCCCGATAAAGGTCATGAGCCCCAGTCCACCAATCTGTATCAAGAGCATACAAATCAACTGACCCCATACATTATAGGTAGTAGCCACTGGTTGCGTAAAAAGGCCAGTTACACAGACCATAGACACCGTCGTAAAGAGATGGTCAAAATAAGTAGCCTGCGAACCACTCGCCTGGACAAATGGCAAATTCAAAAGAAGAGAACCTATAAAAATAACTCCAGCGAAACTTAAAAAAATGCGACGAGCAGGCGAAAGTCCGCCCAAGGCTCTTTCAATTTTTTTCACAAATATTTTGAATAACATACATCCATTGTACCATAAAAAGAAGGAGAGTAGCTATATCTGAGAAGTTATCTCAAGGCAGAGTTCCAAGGCCTTCTCGAAAGCTTCTGAACCCCAGTCACGACTATCGTACTGGTCCAAGTCTGCTAAGGAATCAGCTGTGAACAACAATTCACCCCAGACAACCCCACGCAGTTGGGCTACTGCCGCAAGCGCAGAACACTCCATCTCCACAACAGCACAGCCTTCCTCCTTGCGATAAGCCACCTTTTCAGCTGTTTCTCGGTAAAAACCATCTGTGGTCCAGGTCATGACTTCTTCATAGGGAATCCCTCTGGCCTCCAAAACTTGCTCAATAGCAGCAATAGCCTCTGGCTGAATTTCCATATAACGAGAAGGGGCCACATAGTGATAACTAGCTCCTTCATCTCGCAGAGCGCGAACAGGGACTAGAAAAGCATTTTCTTCTATATCAGCCAGCACACCACAGGTTCCAGCGGAAATAATCTGCTCCACACCATAGCCAATCAACCAATCCATAAACTGGGTTGCTGGAGCGGAGCCGACAGGTGCCTGAGCCAGACAAATTCCCTCGCCCTTGTAGTTAACGACATAGACTGGATAGGTCTTGGTGGCTGAAACGAATTCGCCGACACAGTCCGCCCCTACTTCCCTCGCATAACGGTCAATCTCCTCACCTAAAAAAGCATAGACACACTTCTTGGGCAAGTGCAAGTCCAGCCCCTCGTGATCAGGCATGATGACCGCCTGAGGATTGTCATCAAACTCTAAAATAGGAATCGCATGTTTTTGAATCATAACTCACCTCCTCTAATTTTGTACTATTGTATCAAAAGCTGACCGAGTGTCAAGGAATTCTCTTTAGCAAGCCAGAAATCTCCTCTTCCATACACTTGAGAAATCGTTGCACCGCTGGAGAAGTCGGTTTCTGTTTTGGCAAAGCGATTGAGGACTTATGAAGAATACAAAATCCAACAACAAAAAAGACATGAATCTGAAATAAGCAGAACATGTCTTTTTTAGCTTGTTTGAAAGTCAAGTAAATAAATCTTAGCTCTTCTAGAACTCCCTTATTTCCACAAACCACCTAAAATCTGTTTTTCTAATAAGTCTAGGTCCTCTTCCTTTATTTCTCCGTTGTCGCTAACGATATAAAGTTGAGCGAAGTAAGCCAACAATGGACCAACACAAATACGAACCATTTGAGGAATCGTTAACTCTGGATTTACACGTGGATCTGCTAGCAATTCTTTATGAAGCACTCGAAGTTTATCTTGAATAGCATTCCAGATAAAAATCTGTTCATTTTTTAGTTTCTTATTTGAAAAACTCTCCTGCAGAATGATTTTCATCAAAGCACGATTTTTTTTGAGATAGCTCATACGATCGTGGACGAGATAACGAACCCTCTCTTCTGTCGTTTCAAAAGCTAAGAGTTCCTCAACAAAACTACCGAAAATGCCTGGGACTACAGGATGTAAAATAGCCGTCAGTAGATCATCCTTCGTCTTAAAATACTTAAACAAAGTTGCCTGGCTTAGTCCAGCACGCTCAGCTATGTGAAGAGTTGAAGTCCCATGGTAACTCCTAGTTGATATGAGATCCACTGCTGCCTGCATGATTTTTTTCTTTCCTTGAGGGTAATTCGCTTCTTCTAAGTAATCTTCAAACGATTCAAAAACAGTCTTATCCATCTAATCTTCACACCTTTTTAGCATTATTTATGTTGATTTCTAAACTTTACGATAACGACGCAATCCAACAATATTGAGAATTGTTAAAATGATCAAGAAAATCATTAAAACACCAAGATTTGGCAAAATATCACCAAGATTGTGTCCGTAAAGAATAATCTGGCTTATTGCATCACCAGAATAGGTTAATGGCAAAAATTTCCCCACAGTTGGAGCCCATGCTCCCATGGATGACAATGGAATAATCCCTGAGAAAAAGAGTTGAGGCATAATCACGAGAGGAATAAATTGCATCATTTGGAATTCTGATTTTGCTAGAGTAGACAAGAGAATTCCAAAAGCTAGTGCTACAAGAGCCAGTACCACATTAACTATTATAACATTTAAAATATTTCCTACAACTTCTACATCTAGTAGCCAAATTGCTGCTAAGACGACAACTGCCGTTTGAAAAATCGCAATAATACCGTAAGACAACATATAGCCATAGACAATTTCAGAACGTTTCACTGGGGTTGCTAACAAGCGATCCAAGGTTCCACTTGTGCGCTCTTTCAAAAGTGCCATACCAGAAATCAAAAAGACAAAGAAGAAGACCACAAAGCCAATTAAAATTGGAATCATACGTGCAAAGAATCCAGTATTTTTATCTCCATATTGGTAAGATTCTTTGATTTCAGGCGCCTTTGCATCTAATTTCAATTGTGGAAGAGCTTGTTTGATACGAGATAGTAACTGATCGGTGCCTTCACTGGCGATACTTGTTCGTAACACTTGTCGTATCATAGATGTCTTGGAGGCATCTGTATTTGCGTAGTCGACCTGATACTCACCATCTTTATAAGAAATCACAGCATCGACTTTTTCATTTGCTAGCGCTTCTTTGGCCTGATCTAAGTCTTGATAAGTCTCGATGTCCACATGATCAAGCTCATCCATTTTCGTTATCAAACCAGTTGGTAGATCTTGTGTCGCTAACTTGACATTCACGGTTGTACTAGCTGAAAACATGAGGTTCATCAGCCACATAATAAATACCGGCGCTACAAACATCATAGCCAAGGTTCGTTTGTCACGAAGCAATTCTTTGATAACTTTTTTAGCAATAGCAATGGTTCTCATCTTACTCTCCTTCTGCTTTCAAAAATACTTCTTCAATACTTGAAACTTGATAACTTTCTTTTAAGTGTTGCGGTGTATCAAAAGCAATGATTTTTCCACCTAATAATAAGCCGACCTTATCCGTTAACTCTGCTTCATCCATAACATGGGTAGTAACTAATATCCCAACCCCATTGTCTCTAAGCGCGAATAATTCTTTCCAGATTTTCTTCCGAAGAGAAGGGTCGATTCCAACTGTCGGTTCGTCCAAAATCAAGAGCTGAGGATTCCCCAGAAGCGCGATGGCTAAAGACAAGCGTCGCTTCATTCCTCCAGAATAACCGGATACCGTTTTATTCAAATGCTCTGTCAGATCCACAACTTGAGCCACATGGGCAATTTCAGCTGTCAGATCTCTTTTGGATAGCCCTTTTAGCTGACCAAAAAATTCCAGATTTTCTTGACCTGACAAAGCCTCATATAAGGCATCTGACTGGGCCATATAACCAATATCTCCTAAAATATGACGATTGGGCATAGTATGATCCAATACCAAAGCAACCCCTCCGTCAGCTTTTTCCATCCCTAACATAGTCTTAATCATAGTCGATTTACCAGCACCAGACGGACCTATTAAGCCTATAATTTCTCCCGGCTGCAATTCAAAGCTGACATGATTCAAAACCATTTGACGACAAAAAGACTTATCCAAATCTTGTAAATGTAGCAATTTTTTCATATGCTTCCTCCTAGGTGAGTGTTTACTCACTTACTGAATATAGACCTATTATAGTGAGTGTTTACTCACTTGTCAAGAAAAAAGTTGAAATTCTTTAAAAAATAAAGCACCAGATTCGTATCTGATGTTTATAATGCACATGTCTTATTTCTAAAAATGTTTTTGAACTTCCTCTCTATACTCCGAAATGGTCTTTTCTGTCCACTTTTTAAAGGCCTATTCCCCCTCTACTTTTCTCGGCTAATCCAACCATCGTCATTGCTATCGCAACTCTAATGACCTTGGTAATGGGAATTCATTTTACTCATTTTTATATGAAACAGACTAAGAAATTTTCAAGACCTAATTGAAACCAAATTAGCCCTTGGAAGTCAAAAAATCCTCGAACTCTACGCTGACCGTCTAGCAGAATCAGACCAAATGCGGCATGGCATTTCTAAGAATTCGGTTAAGGGACGTAACCTACAAGCTGCTTACGTGGATGGATTTACTTTGAGAGATTTCTTCGCCTTCAACCAAGGACTAAATAAAATGGGTGACCAAGCACTTCCTTTTAAAATTCACCCTGAACATTTTGTATTTGCTGGAGTTCACGGTGGACAGGAAGTGAGGAGTTGATTGGAGAGTACGGTCAACCAACTTATCAAAAAATCTTTATCAGTCTAGATACTGAAAAAACAGGCGTTCCGGATGCCGATACAAAAATTTCTATGGCAGGTGATACTGCTACTCTCATGTCCGATACAAGCCTTGATATCAAGATGTATGGTATGCATCAGTTCAAGATGAAAAAAGGTGGACTCCGCATCAAATTAGGCGTCTTTTCCCCAGAAGCAACCCCAAGCTAGATGGAGCTCGGTCACCAAGAACACCTAGCAGTTGAATTTTTCAATTCCCTCACAATCGCCTACCAAAACAAAACATTTAAGGGAAAACTACTCAATACCTTCTTAAAATTCAAGAAATTTAAGTAAACAACAACGGATGACTGAACAATTTAGCCTTTGAAAGCTACGATTATAAAACCACTCGCAACATATGAATCTACGATACAAAAAGGATAACATTGCTCTTAGCAATGCTATCCTTTTTTGTTTATCCTTGTCCGCCAGGGGCTGGACCGCCGCCTTGAGGTCCCTCACCAGGTCCACCGCCTCCAGGCATAGAGTTCACAATATCAGTTTGTTTTTCGCCGTTGAGATAGATATCTCCACCTGTATAGGTCGCTGTTCCATCAAAGTCAAAGCCTGATTGACCAATCATTTTAATGGTTCCACCTGTGACCGTGATATTGCCATTTGAGTCAATCGGATCTGTGTCCCCTTGACCGACTTCTACAGTTAGATTACCACCTGTCATGGTAAAGTAAATATCGCTTTGCTGAGCATTTTTATTAGCTGCATTGACCCCATCATCTGTCGCGTAGACATTGATATCACCACCATTAATCGTAATGGCTTTCCCTTCAATTCCTTCAGTCGAATTCTTGACGGTGTAAGTACCGCTGTCAATCACTAGGTTACCAGAAGCGTGAATACCGTCATCTCCTGCTGTGACTGTTATGGTATTGTTAGCCAAATACATATTGCCGACAGTCATATCCTCATCATTGTCAACTTTGACACCATCTTCCTTGGCATCGATGGTCATGGTCGTACCAGTGATATTGAGTTCATCATTAACATTAAAGGCATCGCCAACTGCTATGATGTTATAGGTTCCACCCGTGATGTGGAGGGTGTCGTTGGCCTTGATTCCGTTGTTCTTCTTGCCATCGACAGTAAGGGTACCTGAGCCATTGATGGTCAAATCCACCTTAGAAAAGAGAGCTGCATTTGCCTTGTCATCACTATTAGAGCTTGAGTCAGAGAGACTGTTGGTAGTTCCCTCCGCCAGAGTCAGGTAGACATGACCGGCTGATGTCGCTGAAATTGCTGCATTGGTATTGGTAATGGTCGCACCTTTTAGGACTAGATGAACATCTGCCGACTTATCTGCCTCGACCTTGATCTGCACTCCGTCAGACTGACCTGAAATCACATAGGTCCCAGATTTTGTGATGGTCACTGTTGATCCAGAGACTGTCACCCCATCTCCAGAGACGTTTGCTGATGAGCCAGATAACTCAATCTTAGAAGCTGTACTTTCATCATAAGAAGTATCATAGTCCTTTTCTGTAAAATAAGAAGATTGACTGTTTGTAGCTGAAGTTGAGATGGCAGTGGTATCTGCCGCTGCAGTTGTACTTGACTTGGTCGTTGACTGCCCACAAGCTGTCATCAAAGTCAGAGCTGTTAAACTGGTTAAGATTAGGGTCCATTTTTTTGATTTCATACTTTTTCCTCACCTTCATTTAGCTTGAGCTTAGTTTACAGGGGAAGTCTGAAAAAATCTAAACTTTTTCTGAAAATTTTCTTAAGTTCAGTTTCAGTTAAGTTATCTTTAACAAAAGTTTTAGGAAAATTCCATAGACTAATCACAAGCAAGTTCAACTTGCCCAGACACACCTATCTGCTAATAAGATAGCGTACTAAAATAGTTTGATAAAGGAGACAGGATTTATGAAACCAATTGAAACAAGCTTTAAACGAATCGAAACCAAATATGTCGTTGCCAAGGGTGACTTGGCTAATTTAATAGAGGACTTAAAAATATACCTCGTAGAGGATGATTATCCAACTTCGACCATTTCCAACATCTACTTTGATACAGAGCAATTTGATATGATTCAGGAGGATGGCCAAGGTACTAAGCGCAAAGAAAAGATTCGGATGCGAACCTATCTCAGTCAAGTCCAGCCTGATAGTCAGGTATTTTTAGAAATCAAATCTAAGGACAGAGCTGGTGTCGGACGAAAACATCGTCTCTTATCGACTCCCCAGTCTATCACCCAGTTTATGACCAAGGGACAGCTGGATAGCAGTATCAAGGATCGAATGATGATTGAAAAAATCCAGCAACTCCAAGAGGAATATCAGCAAGCCATTATCCCTCGTATGTATATATACTATGACCGTTTTTCTCTCAAGGAAAAGAAAGAAAGAAATTATCGGTTTTCCCTACAATAAAATTCGTATCACCATTGACCAAAATCTAACCTATCGTGATGATAATGTCAGTTTATTCTCAGGAAAGGACGGTTTCCCTCTACTAAACGAGGACATTGTCATCATGGAAATTAAAGCTCCAGGTAGAAAACCCCAATGGCTACAAGATATTCTCGACCAATATGGACTGGTAGAGCAGAAATTTTCAAAATACAGCTGCGCCTACCACAAGTCTCAAGGGCTGGACTATAGCCCACGACCAAGCACAGAAAGTGTAGGTACTACTTATGTCTAATCTTTTTAATTCTATCTTCAACGACACAACTGCCACTGCAAATCCTATCCAGCTCTTTCTGGCTCTCTTGGTCAGCCTGATTTTAGGTTTGGCGCTGACCTGGGCTTACAAACACCGTACTCTCTATACACGAGAATTCGCTGTCAGTTTGACCCTACTCCCCTGCTTGATGACCTTGGTCATCTTTCTGGTAAATGGCAGCCTAGGAACCTCTATCGCCGTTGCAGGAACTTTTAGCCTCATTCGTTTTCGTTCAGCTACCAGTGGTTCACGGGAACTAATTGCTATCTTCCTTGCCATGATTATCGGGCTAGCAGCAGGGACAGGCTACCTTTTCTTAGCCGTACTCTTCACGGTCTTTATCCTAGGTATTTGGCTCTTTTTGGAAAAACAACAGAGCAAGAGCAATCACCAACGTCGTAGACTCTTGACCATCACAATTGCGAACCAAGAAAATCAACTTCAAACTATCCAATCTGGACTGGCACAATTCTGTACTGAGTTAGACCTCATCTCGATTGATACCAGCAATGATGGAGAACAAGTCACCACTGTCTACGAAGTGGATTTCAAGGCTCAAACAGACGATTTTCAAATCATCAATTATCTCACTAAAGAACAAAATACTTACCAGGTTTCCCTGACCAAAAATGCCAAAAAGAGAAAAAATTTATAGAACTTCTTGCGTGAAATCTATAAAAAATCCAGGTAAACACTCAATAGTAAGAAGAAAAAGTCAATCTGATTTATGATAAAAGGCAACATATCAAATGTTTAAAAACCGTTGATATGTTGCCTTTTTCTTATCTTAAAAACTTTTTATCCCATCCCTTTATTTCATAGGTATTTCCTTAATCACGCGCGCAGGATTACCAGCTAGGACAACATTGTCACCAAAGGACTTGGTAATCACGGCCCCTGCTCCTGCAACGACATTATTTCCCAGTGTCACTCCCGGAAGGACAATGACGCCACCACCAGCCCAGAAATTATCTCCGATTGTGATAGGCTTTCCGTACTCGATACCTGAATTGCGCTCCTGCGGATCTAGTGGATGGAGGGGAGTTAAAAATTGACAGTTGGGACCGATCATAGCATTGTCCCCGATACGAATAGGGCAGATGTCCAGCATGGTCAAGTTCCAATTAGAGTAAAAATTTTCCCCTAGATGGATGTTGACACCGTAGTCCACCATCAAGCGCGTATTGATATAAAGATTTTTCCCGGTCGAACCAAACCAAGTCTTGATGATTTCGGCTCCCTTCAAGGGATCTTCTTCCTTGTTAAAGGCAGCCTGTTTTTGGCGAGAAACCTGAGCCAAGGCTCTCAGTTCTGGGTCTGACGGACGGTAACACTCTCCTGCTATCATTTTCTGGTATTCACTGGTCATAGTATTTTTCTCCTTGTTCCCTACTATCATATCAAATTTTCTACGTATCTGACTAGAATAAGGGGTACTTTCTACAATTGATCCTCTGATTGTCATCATATCCTGTCTAAACGAATACGGGTCACGATTCCGTCTGGGTCTGTGATTTCCAACTGGCTCGATGTCAGCCACTTGATTGGTGCATCAACTTCTTGTGCTCTCTGGGCAATCGTTAACAGTTCTTCTTTATGTGTGACTTCGATAACATAGTAGGCCAAACCTGGCAAGCCTTGCTTACGCGGAGCCAGACCTTTTCCTCCCCATTCATTGACTGCTAAATGATGATGGTAATCTCCAGCCGCAATCCAACTAGCGCTAGGCACACTAAATTTATCCTCTAGTCCTAACACCTTTTGATAAAACTGGCTTGACTTTCGACTATCCTTGACGGACAGATGAATATGCCCCATTCTCGTACCCTCGGCAAGAATGAAAGGCTCTACTCTGTCCCCCAACTCATAGATATCCTGCGCCGCAAGAGCCTCTGTCACCCCGATAATGCGTCCATCTTCTCGAATATCCCATGTGGAAACGGGCTTATCTCGATAGAGCTCGATGCCATTCCCCTCCAAATCTTCCAAGTAAAGGGCCTCACTGTAACCGTGATCTGCACCGCCAACAAGAGGAATCTGTAAATCTGTCAGGTGTTTCAAGACATCAGCCAAAGCCTTTCGTGTCGGCAAGAGAATGGCCAGATGGTAAAGGCCATAATGTTCCCTTACTTCACCGCTTTCTTGTGCTTGAATCAGCTGTACCAAGGCTTTTCCACCCAGGCCTAGAACGGCCTCTGTCTCAGTTTTAGATAGGATTTCTAAACCAATAATTTGCTGATAAAAGGCTGTTTGACTTGCCAAATCCTTGACATTTAAAACTGCCTCTGCCAAATAAATGTGGCTCTTGTATTCATAGGTCATAAATAGTCCTCTTTTCTGTTGTAATATTTTTTGTTACAACTATTATATCATTCCCATCAAGAAAGTCAAGTTAGACAACTCAAAAACAAAGCCATTTCAGGATAAGATAACGTAAATCTTTCCATAATAAAACGCATATTATCAAACTTTTCCTTTGGTGCTCTAAGCTTTTCTAATGATAGGGACAGGTCGCAAAAAAGTCTGAAAAGCTCTCAGAATCGTTGTCTCAGCACCGAAAATGCGCTATTTTTGCATGAAAAAACGAAAATTCAGGGTCTGCATACAAAAAAATCGGAGGTGTTAGCCTCCAATTTGTCCTATTTATTTTTTATGGTTTTTTATTGTAAAGTAGACCCAACCGAATGAACATAGGTTGTAGAAAGCAAATGAAAAAACTGCAAGGATGATAGCTCCTGTATCTAAATAACCTCTTTCAAGACCGTTTTTCAACAACAACAAGCCTGTAGTTTCGACAACGATCAAAAATAAAAATATATAAAAAATTTTCACATTAAGCATATTGTTACCGCTTTCTTTTTATTTGGTTTTATTGTATAATAAAAGTTGAAAAAAATCAAAAATACAAAGGAGTTTCCGTTATGTCTAAGATGTTTAAATGCATGTGTTTGCTAGTTATGTCTGTTTTCTGTATGTCTAGCATTTCCCCGTCGCTTGTTGTTTTTGCTGATGATAGCTTATCGGCAAACTCTAAAGTTGTATTTGGTGAGGTTCAGTTTGAGAATGGCTCATCAGTGCGGTTCGGAGATACGCAAGTAAATATTTTAAGTGATGAAGTTCTTGAGGTGGTCAATCCAAATGGAAGTGTAGACACTATTGAACGACGTGCTGATGGCGTCTATATCAATGGGTCATTTTATATGGCTTAGCAAAAGAATGAAATCGACCTAAATATATCTTTTAGATCATACGATCCTAATGTTTGGAATTACGTCAACACAATACATGGGAATAAAGAAGCCAACACATTCGCTCACTTCATGATTGATTCTGGAATAACCGCGATGTTTGGCCTTATAGGTTCTATATTGGGTGCCCCATGGGGTGGCATAATTGGTCGAGCATATTTTGGTATACAAGCTTATCAGTCTTACTTGGATTCACAAAGCCCATATCCATACTACATAACAAGTACTTATATCCATGTTGCTCAAAGAAAATGGAAGTTTATCACTGAATACTATAGAAACTCAGACTATACTGGGTATGTAAAAACCGAAACAACCTACGTGAATTTCTAAAATATAAACTCTGCCTTTATATATAGGCAGAGTTTATGTTTTAGTTAATTGCTCAAGTAATTTGTAAGCATAATACTTGCGAAACTCTATTTGTTCAAGCGGTTCAAAAGTTCTTGTTTTTTAGCCTCAAGCTTAGCTCTCCTTTGCTCGATTTCTTCACGTTTTTGGGCGATTTCTGCTTACGCCTCGGGAGTTTCCAAAATGCCTTGTGACTTGTGAAATTCTACTAGCATATCAACGATTGTTGGGTCTAATTCGTTGACATAATCAGGATTTGACCATTTCGGCACGTTGCTTGCAGGTGCTTGCTTTTTGCCGCCTTTTTTTGGCGTTTTGGCTTGTTGTTCAGCTTTCTGACTATAGTTGACCTCGTGGAATTTTCGTGCTGTACTGACAATATGCGTTATTTTAATTTTAAAGATTTTTTGCCCAGCTTTTTTTATTTCACAACAAGCTCATAACGTGTCTTACTTGTAAAAGTTTGACCCGCTTTGAGAATAACTTGATCTTTGAGGTCACTGTGAATGGCATCTGGTAAAGCTTGCGCTTCAAGGGCAATCCCATTGTGCTGTACCATTGGCTGACCTCCTATAATGACACTCTCATCCACAAAGTTTGCTGTGTAGACCACAAAGCAAGGAGCCTCTGTCTTGAAAAGCAGGAAGCGACCTGAGTTTTGGTCATAAAGGAAACCAGCATTATCATGGCCTATAGGAAGGGCAAATGGATGATCCAAACCAGATACAAGCTGGATTTGCTCATCTTCCTCTGCAAAGATATCCTTCAACAAAGCTCCATTATAGATGTGTTTAACCACATCACGATTGGCATCTGGAGTTTTGGCAGGAACACCGTCAGGAGCGATTGGGTAAATCCCCTCTGTGTTTAGTTGGAAGACATGACGGTCAATTGTCTGCGTGAAATCACCAGACAAGTTGAAATAGCTGTGGTTGGTTGGATTGACCAGCGTATCCTGATCGGTCGTCACCTTGTAGCTGATTTCGTAAGCACCAGTTTCTTCCAAGTTGTAGCTAATCCAAATCTTGAAATTACCAGGAAATCCTCCTGTCCCATCTGTACGCTCTGTATAGAGTGTCAAACCATGATCGCTCACTTCAACTAGTTCAAACACGCTCGAATCCCAGCCAGTTGAACCACTGTGGTTACAGTTGCTAGCATTGTTGACTTCAAGATTATAAGTCTGGCCATTGAGCTCAAAGGTCGCACCTGCGATACGACCTGCCACGGGACCCACACTAGCTCCATGCTTGGGACTATTGCCTACATAGCTAGCAAAATCATCAAAAGCCAAGATAACGTTGGCAAAATTTCCAGCCTTGTCAGGTGTGACATAGCGCAAGATGGTCGCACCATAAGTCATAACCTCAAGTTGGTAGCCACCGTCCGTCTCAAAACGATAGGCCAAGACATCCTTGCCCTCAACATTTCCAAATACACGCTCTGTGTATGCTTTCATTCTCTTCTCCTTTTACTATTTCTCTCAAGCAAACAAACCATAGAAAGCGCCTTGACAATCTATGGTTTATCTGATGATTTACAAATCCTCTTGTCAAGAATTCATAAACACTGTCTTATACTCAATGAAAATCAAAGAGCAAACTAGGAAGCTAGCCGCAGGCTGTACTTGAGTACGGCAAGGCGAAGCTGACGTGGTTTGAATTTGATTTTCGAAGAGTATTACTTTTGATATTCGTGGATGATAACACCCTGTACCACACGGTTTACTGTTCCTGTAGGAGACGGTGTATCTGGTTTATTTTCTACCTTGAGTGAAGTCAATAGGGCAAAGAGTTGGGCATAAACGATGTAAGGGAAGACACGGTAAATATCATTCAAGACACCGCCACAACCAAGGGCCACTTCTTTGACATTTTCAAGTCCAAAGGCTTGATCACTCAAAAGCACAACACGACGAGCAATACGGTCACCAGCAACTTCACGAACCAAGTCCAAGTCATACTTGCGAGTGTAGTCTGTCGTAGTACCAAAGACCAAAACAACTGTATCTTCGTTGATAAGAGATTTTGGACCGTGACGGAAGCCGACTGGGCTTTCATACATAGTCGCCACTTGACCAGCTGTTAATTCCAAAATCTTGAGCTGAGCTTCATGAGCAAGTCCGAAGAAAGGACCAGCACCAAGGTAGATGACACGGTTAAAGTCTAGGTCAACAAGCTCTTTGACATCTTCTGCCTTGTCTAGAATTTTACGGGCAAGACTAGATACAACTTCAAAACGTTCAGCTTTCACAGCAAATTCTGCAGGGTCAAAGACCAAGAGAGCTGTCAACATCATTGACGTAAAGCTAGAAGTCATGGCAAAGCCAGCGTCATTAGAAGCAGCTGGTTGCAAGAGTAAGAGATTTCGGTCATCACCGTGGGCTTGAAGAGCCAATTTCCCGTCTGCTGCACAAGTAATCGTCACTTGATAAAGCTCATCCACCAAGGCTTTGGCCAAGTCAACAGTTGCCACACTTTCAGGAGAATTCCCACTACGAGCAAAAGATACAAGGACAGTCGCCACATCTTTTTTCAAATAAGTTTCTGGATTGGCAACGATATCTGTTGTCGCAATGGCATTGAAATTCCATTTGCGTTCGTCATAGACTTCCTTAAAGTAAGGTACCAAGGTATCTCCTACATAAGCAGAAGTCCCCGCACCTGTCAAGATAACCTTGATATAGTCATGTTTATCAGCAATCCCTTGTAGGAAAGCCGCAATTTCTTCACGTTGTGCTTGATAAGATTCAAAAGCTTCTTTCCATACATCAGGCTGTTGGTAGATTTCACGCGTAGTGATTTCTGCACCTAATTCGAGCAAATCTTCTTTTGTATAATGTAGCATTGAGTTCCTCTTTTTCTATTAAATATGGGAATGGGAGTAAGCCCCATTCCCATGTATATTCTATATAAGATGCTCTAACGATTTTCACGTTGTCACATCGTATACTCAATGAAAATCAAAGAGCAAACTAGGAAACTAGCCGTAGGCTGTACTCGAGTACGACCAGGCGACGTTGACGCGGTTTGAATTTGATTTTCGAAGAGTATTATTCATCTTCGTCATCATCGAAGCCAGCTAACAGGTCATTAACTTTCACAATGCTTTCTGCAGCACGGCTCTTATAGTCCGCATCTGCACCTGTAAGGCTCGCATTGATAAATTCAATCACCATTGGAAGATTCATCCCTGCGTAAAGTTCGATGTCACGACCTTCCATAATCAAACGGCTTACCACGTTACATGGTGTTCCACCGAGAAGATCTGCAAAGACTAGGAAATCATCCAACCCTTCGATAGCAGCTTCAAATTTTGCAGTAAATTCTTCTGGGCCATCTTCTGGAAGAAGAGCTACTGTATAAATGTTGTCTTGTGGGCCCATAATCATTTCAGTGCTACCTTTAAGTTCTTCACAGAAACGACCATGACTCACCAAAATTAATGATTTAGCCATAAATTATGCGCCCATTCCAAGTACAAATTTACCAAAGGCAGAAAGACCTACTGCAAGAGCGATAATGATACCGATAGCTTTAGTAGAAGTCATACCTTTCTTACCAAGCAACCAGAAGATAAAGGCAGTAAAGATTGCTGGAAGCAAACGTGGGAAGATTTGGTTCAAGATGTCTTGGAAATCAATCATCTTTTCACCGATTGGCAACTTGTAAGAAATTTCAAAGTTGATCATTGTTGCTACAAGAGCACCCATCATGAAGACACCAAGTACAGATGCAGCGTCAATCAAAGCTGTCAAGGTACTTTGCATGTTGTTGATAAGGTTAACCCCTTCTTTGTAGGCAAATTCCAACTGTTTCCAACGGAAGATGTCATAAGCAACTGCAACTGCGATCCAAAGGAAGATACCCCAAGGTTGGCCAGCGATAGCCATAGTTGCTGCGACTGACCCCATGATAGCAGGTACAAGCGAACCAAAGATTGTATCTCCAAGAGGAGCAAATGGTCCCATCAAACCTGTCTTGATACCGTTAACGGCGTCTTTTGCACCCACACCATCTTTTTCTTCCATGGCAAGGTCAAAACCAGCGATAATGGTATGGAAGAATGGTGAAGTATTGAAGAATTGAGTATGAACTTTCATCATTTCTTTCAATTCAGGAGTTCCATCACCATACATTTTACGCAATTGTGGCAAGATCATGTACAGGTAACCAGAAGCTTGCATACGTTCGTAGTTCCAACCTAATTGGAAAGTAAACAAGCTACGTTTGTTGATTTGATTAAAATCTTCTTTTGTAAGTTTGTAATTAGAATTCGTCATCTTCGATTTCCCCACTTTCTGATGGTGTAGAAGGTGCTGCTACAGCTACTTTTTGGCTATTTTTGAAGTGAAGCACTGCAAGGAAAATACCTACGATAGAAATACCGATCATAGACAAACCTTTGAAGTTGTTCACGAAACCAATTTTTTCAGCAACATCTTTCGGTAGAGTGCCTACGATACCAGCAACAGCGCCACCAAGACCTGTTACATATGAGTAAAGAACAGTCAACATAGCTGTCAAACCAAATCCCATTGCAAGGTAGTGAAGGTTACGTTTAACTGGAAGGTAACGAAGCAAGATTGCAAATCCAAGACCTGGAAGCATACGTCCTGCGAGAGTCAAACCATCTGCAACCCATTGGTATTTTGTAACGAAGTCTACTACGTGTTGTACAAATTCGCCACCAAAGGCAAGGGCAAAGAAGACTGGAAGGGCACGAGATAAAGCCCAAG
The DNA here is from genome assembly GCA_963524345.1 of uncultured Streptococcus sp. Classification (GTDB taxonomy): domain Bacteria; phylum Bacillota; class Bacilli; order Lactobacillales; family Streptococcaceae; genus Streptococcus. Next base: position 14,377 of record CAURHZ010000001.1, on the reverse strand, counting down.
GAATCGCACCAAGCAAGTAGTTACGTTCAATACCTTTATAGTCAAAGCGTTCGATTGCAGCATCCACGCGGTGAGCGAAGAAAGTAGTTGTCATACGACCAAGAACGTCGAAGTATGTCAAGAGAGCTGCTACTGGCACAGCGATTGTTGTAATCGCAAGGTCTGTAGCAATTCCTTGTGAAACTGAGAATGCTGTTGCAAGAACCGCACCAGAAGTTGCGTCGATACGAGAAGCACCACCGAAGGTACCAACCCCAAGAACGAACAACTGCAAGCTACCACCAATAAACAAACCAGTTGTCACATCTCCCATGATTAAACCAGTAATGAAACCAGCAAATACAGGGGAACCTGCAGATGAAACGATCGTCAACTCATCACAGATTTGATAAGCTGAGTACAAAGTGAGAAGTAAAATTTGCCACCATTGTATCATAACAATGACCTCCTAAAAATTTTTTCCTATTTTAATAAGCTCAAAAAGTCTGAAACTGGATCATTTGGAACCATTTGAGCAGTAAGTTTAACACCTTTTTCTGCCAGTTTGTGGAAGTCTTCCACATCCTTGTCCACTACGTTGATAGAACGTGTGATAGCGCGAGTTTCTGGTGTTTGAGACATATTCCCAACATTAAGGGTTTCAAGTGGTACACCTGCTTCTACCAAACCAAGGAAGCGGTCTGGTTTACGAGCCACGATAAAGAGACGTTGGCTATCGTATTTACCAGCAAGAATATTGGCTGCCGCTTTCTCAATTGGCAAAATACTCAATTTCACACCTGGTGGTGTCGCTAGTTTCAAACCACTCTTTTCAACGTCGTTGTTGACAACTTCGTCATCTACAACCATAATACGTGAAACATTTAGTTTTCCAGCCCAAAGATTGGCTACTTGTCCGTGGATCAAACGTCCATCGATACGGCATCCTACAATTGTCATAAGTTTTCCCCCTTTATGTGTTTTAGTGTAGGTTTACGAGTTAAATGAATCTCTTCTTTATATTCACCTTCTGTTTCAAAGATAATGATGCGATTAGCACCTTCCTTGAGATAGCTATGAGGGATATAAAGCGAGAGGGTTGGGCCGACGTTCCAAAAACGTCCTAGATTCTGCCCATTGACAAAAGCAACTCCCTTACCAAACTCAGATAAGTCTAGGTAAGTATCTTTCGGCTCCTCGACTGTAAAGTCATAAGCGTAAAAGGCTGGTTGTCCTTCTGTCCATCCTTTTGAAAAATCAATTTTCTCAGGATTATCTAGTGGGAGTGGATAGTGTTTCCAGTTTAGTAAGAAGTGCAAATCCTTACAAACCCCTGTCCGAATTCCCTTACGTTGCGTATCTGCTAAGAACTTGTGTCCATAGTTGACACGCCCCATATTTTCTACCAAGATATCTAATCGAGACAGCGCTTTCTTTTCACCTTGATAAAAAATATCTTCCCCAATCTCTGTCTGATATTGGGTTTCGACCCACTGACCATCAACATAAAGCTGAGCCCTATCTCGACCATCAATGATACGAAGTCTTTCTTCTTCTGCATCCCAGTTTGTTTCTGTTCGATAGAGTAGGTAGCCATAACTTTGTCCCAACTCCTCCATCTTTTTAGGATAAAGGCTTTCTACAGGACTAGACAAGCTATCCAAGGTTTCAAACAAGGAAACTTTTTCAACTAGTGGAATAGCATTCAACTCCATACTCTCTTTGTAGAGCGGTTCTAACTGCGGATACTCTGGAAAATGTGTCGCCATCATCTTCTTGACTGCCAGATATTTGGCAGTTGGATTTCCTTCTTCATCCAGAAGGGCATCGTAATCATAAGATGTAACTTGTGGCAGGTCCAAAGTTCCTCGAGCCGAGCAACCATTCATGAAGCCAAAGTTTGTACCACCGTGGAACATGTATAGATTGATAGAGCCTTGTTCCAAAACCTCTCGAACGGCATCTGCCAACTCTTTTGGATCCCGTGTGATAATCGGTTCTTTCCAACGGTTGAACCAACCATCCCAGAACTCCATACACATGAGTGGCCATTTCTTGCCATATTCATCAAAGAATTCCTGCATCTGTGAAAAGTTGTACGGAGCTTTAGAACCAAAGTTTCCTGTTACAAAGAGGTCATCTTCGATTAAGGTTCCAGCTTTCAGAGTAGCTCTCCATGGACCATCTGATGTAAAGAGAGGACAGGTTACGCCACGCTCTTCCATCAACTGTCGAATTGCTCTCAGATAAGCCTTATCTTCTCCATAAGAACCATACTCATTTTCAACCTGCATCATGAGGATATTGCCACCATTGTCCAACAAATGTGGAACCAACCGTGACAAGAGCTGGTCATAGTAGCGACCGACAGCTTCAATATAGGCTGGATCTGAGGAACGAAGCCTCATATTCTTTGTTAAGAGCCAGGCTGGTAAACCACCGAATTCCCACTCTGCACAGATGAAGGGAGACGGACGAACGATCGCATAGAGACCCAAATCTTGTGCTGTCTGAAGAAATCGCTCCAAATCTAGAGCTCCTTCAAAATGAAACTCACCCTCACGAGGCTCGTGTAAATTCCAGGCTACATAAGTCTCTACTGTATTAAAACCAAGAGCCTTCAAATTATAGAGCGAATGATACCAATCTTCTGGAGGAACCCTAAAATAATGAATGGCGCCAGATAAAATCTTAAATGATTTTCCATCGAGATAAAAATCATCCCGTATCTCAAATCGTGTCATATTCTTACCTTCTGACAACTAAAGTTTACGCTTTCATTTGTTGATATAGTAAATATAACTCAATATCTTACATTTGTCAATAGGTTTTCACGATTTTTTTCATTTTTTACTAATTTTTACAAAAAAACTTATAAAAATCTTGTAATCTATAGTCATAACAACATTTTAGCACCATGTATAAAAATGTAGGTTTTTCTATTTATTCCTATGTAAATTAACCTTATAGCCTATTATTCTAATTTTTTTATTCAAAAGGCTACTATTCTTTCCAGTTTTATGGTAAAATCTTTAACTGAGAAGGAAAATCGAGGTGAAAATATGGCAATTCCAAAGTATCAATATATTAAAGATGAGTTAAAGAACAAAATCATTTCTGGTCAATTTGCCAGTGGAGATAAATTCTACACTGAAGCTGAATTGATTGCAATGTATGATGTGAGTTCTATCACAGTTGTCCGCGCCTTAAACGACCTTGCCAAGGATGGCTATATTGTCCGCCAACAAGGAAAGGGTACATTCGTTTCACGCGCACGTAAACACAAACTCGTAGAGTTTTCAGATGTAGAAGTTTTTGAAACTAAAGATGATAAAGTTACCGTCCTTTCTATTGAGCGTGGAAACAAACTAGGCTACTTAGAAAAACTTGGACTACGCGGAGATCAGTTCTACTACAAGATTGAACGCGTACGCGAAACAGGTGGTGTTGTGTACATCTACCATACATCTTACATCCCAGAACAATACGTCAACGCAAATTATCCAAATCTTGAATATTATAGCTCTATCTATAACCGTTTCAAATTGGATTACCACATTCACATGAATGATGAACATTTTGAAGAAATCAATGAAATAGCATTTCCAACTCCAGAACATGCGGCTTCGGTCCTCGGAGTCGATGAACAATTCCCAACCGTTTTACAAACCAAGACTACTAAACTAGAGTCTACTGGTCAAGTTCTCGCATACAGCGAAACGTATAAGAGAGCAGATTACTACAAAATCAAATTCATTTCATGTAACCGTGGTCACTAAGAAAAAGCTTGAGCCTTGCTCAGGCTTTTTCTATATATTATAGCACGAAAAGGCGAATATGAAAACGCTATTATTAAATATATTTATTTGTAGCACTTGTACTAAAAATAAGTTAAAAATCACTGATTTTTCCTTGATTTTACCTCCTTATATAAGTTGTTATTTCCAAAATCTTATGATTTCCTCCGTTTATTATAGTTATTATATAAATTTACTTGACTTTTTACTATATAGATAATAAAATTAAATTGGTTTTATGTAAACGTTATCAAAATAGTTGTATCAAGGAGGTTTTATCATGAAACTAGACAAGAAACAGCGTTTCTCGATCCGCAAGTATGCAGTCGGAACAGCTTCTGTACTGATAGGATTTACCTTCAGTGCGCAAGTCGTATCTGCAGATGGACTCACACCAGCACCAAAAACTACTGAAACTTTGCAAGCTGTGCCGGATAGCCCACAAGCATCAGAAGCACCAATTCAAGATAAAGAAGAAAAACTTGTAAAACAAGCTGATAAAACTATAAAAGAGGAAGTTAAAACTGAAAAAGATACTGTTAACACAGTTGTTCCAAAAACAGACAATGCGGTAGCACCGGTAGTAACAGAACATGCCAGTCCAACCCCTAATACGGAAGTAGAGAGCACAACTCAAATGAAAAAAAGCGCAGAGAGTGCCAATACTGAAAAGAAAAACGAGCCTGCTATTCCTGCTGTACTCGCACCGACTACTGAACGTGCCACTCAAACTAATGAAAAGCTAGCGAAAAAGAAAATTGTTTCTATTGATGCTGGACGTAAATATTTCTCACCAGAACAGCTCAAGGAAATCATCGATAAAGCGAAACATTATGGCTACACTGATTTGCACCTATTAGTTGGAAATGATGGGCTCCGCTTCATGTTGGACGATATGAACATCACAGCTAACGGCAAGACCTATGCGAGTGACGATGTCAAACATGCCATTGAAAAAGGTACAAATGATTATTACAACGATCCAAACGGCAATCACTTAACAGAAAGTCAAATGACAGATCTGATTAACTATGCCAAAGATAAAGGTATCGGTCTCATTCCAACAGTAAATAGTCCTGGTCACATGGATGCTATTCTCAATGCCATGAAAGAATTGGGAATCCAAAACCCTAACTTTAACTATTTTGGGAAGGAATCAGCTCGTACCGTAGATCTTGACAACGAACAAGCGGTCGCTTTTACAAAAGCCCTTATCGACAAGTATGCTGCTTATTTCGCGAAAAAGACTGAAATCTTCAACATCGGACTTGATGAATATGCCAATGACGCAACAAACGCTAAAGGTTGGACTGTCCTTCAAACAAAAGGAAAATATAGTAAATTCATCACTTACGCTAATGATCTTGCTCAAATCATCAAATCGCACGATCTCAAACCAATGGCCTTCAATGATGGTATCTACTATAATAGTGATACTAGCTTCGGAACTTTTGACAAAGATATCATCGTTTCAATGTGGACTGGTGGTTGGGGAGGTTACGACGTCGCTTCTTCCAAACTTCTAGTAGAAAAAGGTCACCAAATCCTAAACACTAACGATGCTTGGTACTATGTTCTTGGGCGAAATGCAGATGGCCAAGGTTGGTACAACCTTGATCAAGGCTTAAACGGTATCAAGAATACTCCGATCACTTCGGTACCAAAATCCGACGGAGCAACTATTCCATTCATAGGTGGTATGGTAGCTGCTTGGGCTGACACTCCATCTGCACGTTATTCACCGTCACGCCTCTTCAAACTCATGCGTCAATTCGCAAATTCTAATGCTGAATACTTCGCAGCTGATTATGAGTCTGCAGAGCAAGCACTTAACGAGGTACCAAAAGACCTTAATCGTTATACTGCAGAAAGTGTTGCATCAGTTAATGAAGCGGCAAAAGCTATCCGTTCGCTTGATAGTAATCTCAGCCGTGCCCAACAAGACACGATTGACCAAGCAATTGCAAAACTTCAAGAAGCAGTCAGCAATTTGACCTTCACACCAGAAGCTCAAAAAGAAGAAGATGCTAAACGTGAGGTTGAAAAACTTGCTAAAAACAAGGTGATCTCCATCGATGCTGGACGCAAATACTTTACTCTTGATCAGCTTAAACGCATCGTAGATAAGGCCAGTGAGCTTGGATATTCTGATGTTCATCTCCTTCTAGGGAATGACGGACTTCGATTCTTACTCGATGATATGACCATCACTGCTAACGGAAAAACCTATGCAAGTGATGATGTCAAAAATGCCATCATCCAAGGAACAAAAGCTTACTACGATGATCCAAACGGTACTGCACTTACACAGGCAGAAGTGACAGAACTAATTGAATACGCTAAATCTAAGGGCATCGGTCTCATCCCAGCTATTAACAGTCCAGGTCACATGGATGCTATGCTGGTTGCCATGGAAAAATTGGGTATTAAAAATCCTCAAGCCCACTTTGACAAGGTCTCCAAAACAACTATGGACTTGAGAAACGAAGAAGCGATGAACTTTGTAAAAGCCCTCATCGGTAAATACATGGACTTCTTTGCAGGTAAAACAAAAATTTTCAACTTTGGTACTGACGAATACGCTAACGATGCGACTAGTGCCCAAGGCTGGTACTACCTCAAATGGTATCAACTCTATGGCAAATTTGCCGAATATGCCAACACCCTCGCTGCTATGGCCAAAGAGAGAGGTCTTCAACCAATGGCCTTCAACGATGGCTTCTACTATGAAGACAAGGATGATGTTGAGTTTGATAAGGATGTCATCATCTCTTACTGGTCTAAAGGATGGTGGGGTTACAACCTTGCAACTCCTCAGTACCTTGCAAGTAAAGGATACAAACTCCTCAACACCAACGGAGACTGGTACTATGTTTTAGGCAATCATAAACCAGACGAAGCTTATCCACTATCAAAAGCTGTTGAAAATTCTGGTAAAGTTCCATTCAATCAACTTGCTTCTACTAAGTATCCCGAAGTAGACCTTCCAACAGTTGGCAGTATGCTTGCTATCTGGGCAGACAAGCCAAGTGCAGAGTACAAGGAAGAAGAAATCTTTGAACTCATGACTGCCTTTGCAGACTACAACAAAGATTACTTCCGAGCTAATTATAATGCTCTCCGCGAAGAAATCGCACAAATTCCTGAAAACTTAGAAGGATACAGCAAGGAAAGCTTGGAGGCCCTAAGTGCAGCTAAAACTGCTCTAAATTACAACCTCAACCGTAATAAACAAGCTGAGGTTGACACACTTGTAGCCAAACTAAAAGCTGCTCGCTTAGGTCTCAAACCAGCTGCAACTCACTCAGGAAGCCTGGATGAAAATGAAGTAGCTGCCAATGTTGAAACCAGACCAGAACTCATCACAAGAACTAAAGAAATCCCATTTGAAGTTATCAAGAAAGCAAATCCTAACCTCCCAGCTGGTCAGGAAAACATTATTACAGCAGGAGTCAAAGGTGAACGAACTCATTACATCTCTGTCCTTACTGAAAATGGAAAAACAACAGAAACAGTCCTTGATAGCCAGGTAACCAAAGAAGCTGTTAACCAAGTTGTCGAAGTTGGTGCTCCTGTAACTCACAAGGGGGATGAAAATGGTCTTGCACCAACTACTGAAGTAAAACCTAAACTGGATATCCAAGAAGAAGAAATTCCATTTACCACTGTTACTCGTGAAAATCCACTCTTACTCAAAGGAAAAACACAAGTCATTACTAAAGGTGTCAACGGTCGCCGTACAAACTTCTACTCTGTGAGCACTGTTGATGGCAAGGAAGTGAAAACACTTGTAAATAGTGTCGTAGCGCAGGAAGCTGTTACACAAGTAGTCGAAGTCGGAACTCTGGTGACACATGTAGGCAATGAACAAGGACAAGCCGCTATTGCTGAAGAAAAATCAAAACTAGAAATTCCAAACCAACCAACTAGAGCAAAAGCAGAGGAACAACAACTCCCTGAAACAGGAAGTCACGATTCTGCAGGACTAGTAGTCGCAGGACTCATGGCTACACTAGCAGCCTACGGACTCACTAAAAGAAAAGAAGACTAAGTCTTTTCGATAAAAAATAAACAGCGAGATTGAAGCTCGCTGTTTATTTTATAATTAGTCACCAAGTCCAAGACGTTCAAAGATATCATCCACTCGTTTAGTGTAGTAAAGAGGATTGAAAATTTCGTCGATTTCTTCTTGTGTGAGGCGTGATGTCACCTCTGGATCTGCTTCTAAAAGTGGTTTAAAGTCTACTTGATTGTCCCAAGAGTAGGCTGTTTTTGGTTGTACCAGATCATAGGCTTGCTCACGGGTCATGCCTTTCTCAATCAAGGTCAACATGGCACGCTGGCTAAAGATGAGACCAAACGTAGAGTTCATGTTGCGAATCATATTTTCTGGGAAGACTGTCAAGTTCTTGACGATATTTCCGAAACGGTTAAGCATGTAGTCGATCAAAATGGTCGTATCTGGTGTGATGATGCGCTCAGCTGATGAGTGAGAGATATCACGTTCGTGCCAGAGAGCAACATTCTCATAGGCCGTAATCATGTGACCACGAATAACACGCGCAAGACCCGTCATGTTCTCAGAACCGATAGGGTTGCGTTTGTGAGGCATTGCTGATGAACCTTTTTGACCTTTGGCAAAGAACTCTTCCACTTCGCGTTGTTCTGATTTTTGAAGACCACGGATCTCCGTCGCCATACGCTCGATTGAAGTCGCGATGCTAGCAAGAACCGCAAAGTACTCAGCGTGAAGGTCACGAGGAAGGACCTGTGTAGAGATTTCTTGAGCACGGATACCCAATTTGTCGCAGACGTATTGCTCAACGAATGGCGGGATATTGGCAAAGTTTCCAACCGCACCAGAAATCTTACCAGCTTCCACACCAGCAGCCGCATGCTCGAAACGCTCGATATTGCGCTTCATTTCGCTGTACCAAGTCGCCAATTTAAGACCAAAAGTTGTAGGTTCAGCGTGCACCCCGTGGGTACGACCCATCATGATGGTGAACTTGTGCTCCTTAGCCTTTTCAGCGATGATGTTAGTGAAGTTTTCAAGGTCACGACGAATGATGTCGTTAGCCTGCTTGTAAAGGTAGCCGTAGGCAGTATCCACCACGTCGGTAGAAGTCAAGCCATAGTGGACCCACTTGCGCTCTTCACCAAGCGTCTCAGAAACTGCACGTGTGAAGGCAACCACATCGTGACGCGTCTCCTGCTCAATCTCCAAAATACGGTCGATGTCAAAGTCCGCCTTCTCGCGAATCAAAGCCACATCTTCCTTAGGAATTTCCCCCAACTCAGCCCATGCCTCGTCAGCCAAGATTTCCACCTCAAGCCAAGCACGGTATTTATTTTCTTCACTCCAAATATTCGCCATCTCAGGGCGAGAGTAACGGTTGATCATGTTGTTAATTTTTCCTTTCTTTTTCTACTTCACAATGTGCAAACAAAGCATAGAACATTGATTAGCCAAATTATTCAAATTCTTCTTTCCCAATCCATACAGACGGGTAATGTTCCAATGAATTCAGGTCTGTATCCAGTGGCAAGTCATAAATTGCTAAATAATTTTCAGGGTATTGAGCAAGCAGCTCTTCATACTTAGCTTTCACTTTTTCGTGATTGCTACTAGCATACACGACTTCGACGGCTGCTCCAGTCTTATCTTTTTCAACAAATGCGTTGACGATGATTTGAATCATAGGAATTAATCAAGTCCATAGTATTCAGTCTTGGTGAATACTAGGCCCCTTGCTCCTTTCTTTTCTTCTAATTTATTTTTTCTAAAAAGTAACTTTAGCCGAATAAGGAAAGCTGCTCATTATTACCATGTTCAGAATATTTATTATTTGATTTATTAGCATTTTTTTTCATTTTATAGTAATAATCCTTTGTTTCTTTCTGAACAAGCTTTTCAATAACCTGTTCTTCAAATTCTGCTATATTCTTAAACTTCATTATTCCTTTTTCTGGCTTAGGAATATAGAAGAGTCCAACATATTTATTTTGGACAAGTAAATTATAAATATTATTTAATGAACCTTTACTTACCGAAATATTCCCAAACCGATTTTTACTGGTGTCTTTCCAAATTACTAAACCAAAATCAGCATCATTAGACATAGCTTTATCCTTTATCATTTGAGCTTCTCTAGTATATTTCCCGTTTTTAAAAAATTTTTCATTTTCAGTGTCTACAGGAATACGCCTATCAATCCATTCTAGATCTGAAAGGTTTCTAGGACTAGGACCTACATGATAAACCTCTACATTTTTATAATTATCTGCCTTAAGCATATCCTGTATATTTTTATCAATCCCTTTAGCATCACCTATCAAGATTGTATAATTTCTTTTACGACTATCATCAACTGACTTAATAACTTCTTGGGGAATTTCTTTGCTTGAAATACTCCCACTTATGAATATTTTTCTCATATGAAACACCTCAAGTTATTCTTCATCACTCTCTTCATCAACATTCTTACTCACAGTCCAATATCCATTAGAATTTCGATACACAGATAAATAAAAAACTCTTTTAAAATCATTTTGTTCAAATGCTTGCTTAACCTCTCCGAACAAATAGTGCTCTTGCCAAATCTTGACGTGTTCAGGTTTGTCATCTCTATAAAAATATAAATCTATGAACTCACTTCCATTGTTAACAGACAATTTACTATATTTTGAAATTCTACATTCATATTTTTTAGGAATGCCTCCATATTTATTTTTTGTAAGACTAATAAATCTAATAAAAATATTTGGATTTTCCCGTCTTAACGCCGAAACAGTGTAATTTGCCGTATTACCTTCACCAAATAAATCATCAATTAATAATACACTTTTTATATTACTAGGTAAATTTTTCGATACATAATCATCAGCACTGATTTGAGAATCTTTAGCTTGTTTTGATGTTCGCTTTCCGAGTACAGAAAAATCAACTTTTTTCCCACTAACCTCACTTAGACGCTCAGCTATCATGTACATAATCTTTAAGTTCCCATCTGGATTATCTTTATGAAATGGATTAAAACTAGGTACAGGAAGAATAATATCACAATTTTCAACATAAATTCTTAACTGTTCCACCAAATAATTGATTTCGTGTTGAACATGACTATAGGTAAGGGAATTATTTTTTATGTATCCATATTTTATAGCGCATATAGCTTCTCCTATATTAGTGTAGCCATTATCTTTATACCAATCTAAAGCCAAGGCCTCATCCGCTAATCTAACCTCTCCTCTTAAATCAATTGTCATTATAAAATATACTCCTAAATATTACCTATTAAGATATTCAAACTCCTATTTCCCAATCCATACAGATGGATAGTGATCCAGTGTATTCAAATCAGTATCCAGCGGTAAATCATAAATTGCTACGATTCTATCCTTTTCGGCGAAAATATAAAAAATGAATTAATCTATAAAAAACTAAATTTACTTAATACCTCCTATTTACTAACAATATAGTCACAAATATGAATATTTTTAGTAGCTTCAGGATAGTCTACCCCAAAATACTTCCGATTAATGCTACAATATCCTTTGCCATCAACATTATAAATATACTTACACACTTCTCCAGAAAGCGTTGTAAAGAATAAAGTAATCGTCTCTGGGACGTGATTAAAATTAGGCTTGTTACCTAAGATATGTTGATGTATCTCTTTTTGATGTGCTTTCGAAATTACATATAATCTTTGCTCCGCATTTAACTTTGGTATCAGCTCACCGTCTAAACTTTCTCCAAATAAGATTCGAACATTAAATATCGGTTGATTGTTAACAATTTCAAGAGATAAAATTTTATCTCTTTTATCCTCATTAGAATAAGATTCTTCAAAACTATTAGCTGCTACATATTGTTTGTTATTTTCTGATTTTCGTAGATGAAACCAATATTTATCATCAAAATATACTCTACAGTTTGGCTTGATAAGCTGATAATCATTGCTTAAAACCAACTCTGGTCGATACTTACGTAATTCCTTTTCTTCTTCGAGTGATAATTGTAAATGGACAACAATCAATGAGATTACAATTCCAGCGACACTTCCATAAAAGCTCAACCAATCACCCAATCCAGAATTCAAATAATTGGAAAAAATTCCTATAACAGCTGAGAAAAAGGGACCAGATGCCATCACTAGTAACAATAAAAATATCAGCTGTTTTATGTTGTTTTTTAAATATTTTTTCATATTTTCCTAAAATTCAATCCCTTTCCCAAACTCCTCAACCTCATCTGGCACATCGCTAAACAAAGTCACATGTCCCATCTTGCGGTTGTGCTTTGCTTCTATTTTACCATACATGTGGAGGTGGGCGCTTGGATTTTCTGTGACATATTTGTCAGCAGCCTCGACGTGTTGGCCGAGGACATTGAGCATAACAGCAGGCGCATGCAGTTTAATGGCTGGCAATGGTGTTCCCAGAACTCCTAGAATATGGGTATCAAACTGGGAGAAGTCACAGGCTTCGATTGAGTAGTGTCCTGAATTGTGTGGACGCGGGGCAATCTCATTGACGATAATATCATCAGCTGTCGCAAACATTTCCACGCAGAGAGTTCCAGACAAGTTAAGCTGTTCAGCGATTCGCACAGCCATAGATTTAGCCTTTTCTGCTAAACTTTCTGAAATGCGGGCTGGCACAATGGTCTTAGATAGGATGTTATTGCGGTGGATATTTTCCTGAACTGGGAAAACCGTCACATTCTTGCCGTTTCCTGACACGATGACAGAGATTTCAAGGTCAAAGTTGACAAATTCTTCCAAAACACAGTCCGCTGAGTCAGTTAGAGCGTAGGCTTCTTCCAAGTCTGCTTCTGAGCGAATAACCTTTTGACCATGGCCGTCGTAACCACCTGTCGCAGTCTTGAGGACATAGTTTTTCGATAAATCGATATCTGCTAAGTCTTGGCTAGAAGTCACAACCTTGTAAGGTGCTACAGTGACTTGAGCCTTGTTTGAGAGGAAGTCCTTTTCAAAAATACGATTTTGAGAAATGCGAAGGAGATCTGTCCCTTGAGGTAGTTGTCCCTCCTTGATAGCAGCATCCAAACCGTCAGCATCAACATTTTCAAACTCATAGGTGAGGACATCACAACGCTCCGACAATTGACGGAGGGCCTCCACATCATTATAAGGTGCCACGATGATTTCCGCCACGCGAGAGGCCGGGCAATCTGCAGCAGGATCCAGCGCGATAACCTTGTGGCCCATGTAGATAGCAGAAATGGCCATCATTTGACCCAGCTGGCCGCCACCGATAATTCCGATTGTTTTAGATGAGCTCATTGGTAGACTCCTCTGCGATTTTTCCTTGCTCCTTTGCGAAATCTGCCAATGCTGTCGCGATAGACTGATCCTCTACTGATAGGATACGAAGGGCAAAGAGGGCAGCGTTGGTCGCACCTGCTTCACCGATAGCCATAGTTGCGACAGGCACTCCACCTGGCATCTGGACGATAGAGTAGAGCGAGTCCACACCACTAAGGGCACGCGATTTTACGGGCACACCAATGACTGGAAGGGTTGTTTTAGCTGCGACCATACCTGGCAAATGAGCTGCGCCACCTGCACCTGCGATGATGACCTTGATACCACGACTACGTGCTTCTTCGGCATGTCTGAACATGAGGTCTGGCGTACGGTGAGCGGAAACAACTTTATTTTCGTAGGCTACACCGAAGCGGTCTAGGACTTCTGCTGTTTTTTGCATGGTTGCCCAGTCAGATTTTGAGCCCATGATAATGGAAATTACTGGTTTCATTTATTCTCCTTTTTTAATAATCGTCTAATGTAGTGCGGACGTAAGCGACCGCCTAAGGCGTTCCATTACTAAAACTGGAGCCTGAGTCTCCAGTTTTCCGCTCCTAGTAGCAAAGCTACTAGGAGTTCCACTACTGCGACGATTATCCTATACTAGCTCGCTAACGCTCGCAAATCAAACGACCATTATCGGATTTAGCGACTTCGTCGCTTTTAAAATTTATTTATTCGCCTTGCTACCGATGTCCGTACGATAAAAGAGGCCATCCGTATTTTGTTTGTTGAGTTCATTGTAGATAATGTTTTGGCCGTCTTTGACGGTGTCTGCTGTGGTGACGAGCATATAGACACGGCCTCCGTTTGAGAGCAGTGCTCTGCTATTTTCCGCAAACTTAGCCCCTGCATAGTAGGTGATGATGTCACCTTCGGTCTTGGCTGGCAACTCTACACCCTTTGCGTAATCTAGCGGATAACCCTCGGATGCGACGACCACACCCAGTGTTACACCCTTGTCGTTCCACGTAATGTTTGGCTCCTTGCGATCGAGGATATCCGTGATATTTTGCGCAAAGTCAGATGTCAAACGAGGTAGGATAATCTGAGTTTCAGGATCTCCAAAGCGTGCGTTAAACTCGATGACTTTAGGACCATCTGCTGTTAGGATAAGCCCTGCATAAAGGATCCCCAGATAAGGACGTCCTTCTTTGATCATCCCTTCAAGGACTGGCTTGACAATAGTCTCAACCGCTGTGTCAACCACACTCTGTGGCAAGTGAGGAACTGGCGCATAGGCACCCATCCCACCAGTGTTAGGAC